>NZ_CAWNYS010000319.1:0-3513 GCF_963878295.1 Aeromonas sp. HMWF014
GGCCGCTGCCATTTCGCCAGCGACTCGCGGGCCCGGTTTGGCCACCAAATGGAATGACACCATCATCACCGCCGATGCCTACCAGATCCCACAGGATCATCCCCTCCTCGAAGCCGTTCACGCCGCGTTTTTGCAGAAAAAACCGTGGGAAGTGGGCTTCTTCCGCTACCCGCAGATGGCGAGCTATCGCCTGAAGGCCCATCAGGTGGTGTGCCCGGCCCGGGCAAAAGAGTAAGCAAAACCCCGAAGGATGGAAATAAAATTGGCCTGCCGTTACCCATGACAAGGAGTTGATATCAGATGCAGCAGGTCGTTTATGTCGCCAGCCCCGGCAGCCAGCAGATCCATGTGTTTGCCCTAGCCGACACGGGAGAGATGCAACTCTTGCAGCTGGTGAGCACGCCGGGTCAGGTACAACCGCTGGTGATAAGTCCCGACAGGCGCTGGCTCTATGCCGCCGTGCGACCCGACTTTGCAGTCATCAGCTACCGGATTGGCTTGGATGGCCGGCTCAGCGAACAGGGCTCGGCGCCGCTGGCGGGCAGTGCCTCGCACACCGCCATCGATGCCAGCGGCCGCTTCCTGCTGGCGGCTTCTTATGCCTTCAACCATGTCACCGTCTCCCCCATCGGTAGTGGCGGCCGGGTAGAAGCGCCCCATCAGCAGCTAGATGGCTTGCAGGCCGCCCACTCGGCCACTCTGCTGGGTGCAGATGAGCAGGGCGAGCAGGAAGTTCTGGTCGCCTGTCTCACGGAAGATGTCATCCGCCGCTTCACCCTGAACGACAAGGGGCGGCTGGCGCCCCATCCGCTGGGGGATCTGCATACCGTCAGCGGGGCCGGGCCAAGGCACCTGACGCTGCACCCCGTCAATGGCGATATCTACTGCCTGAACGAGCTCGATTGCACCATCAACCGCTACCACAGGCAGGCCGATGGCCATATCCATCTGCAACAGAGCCTGGGCATGCTGCCAGCGGGGTATCAGGGAGAGCGCTGGGGGGCGGATCTGCACGTCACACCGGATGGTCATTTTCTTTACAGCTGCGAACGGGCAAGCAGCCTGCTGACCCTGTTTGCCATAGCTGCGCAGGATGGCAGCCTGACCCTGCGGTCCCACTTCCCGACAGAGACCATGCCTCGCGGCTTTGCCATCGATCACTGCGGCCGCTATCTGCTGGCGGCCGGGCAAGCTTCCCACCAACTTGCCGTGCACCGCATAGACCCGGGCAGCGGTGAGCTGACGCTGCTCGCACGCCATCCGGTAGGCGACGGGGCCATGTGGGTGCGGGTGCTGGCCTTGTGCGAGTGACGTCGAGAAACCGGTCGAAATGAGTGAGGCCACCCGGGGGTGGCCTCACGATTTGACTGACAGCAACCTTTGCTTAGTCCTTGGCGCTCTCCATGGCTCCCTCTTCGGTGCTGGCAGGCAGGATCAGGTTGAGCAATATGGCGGCAACCGATGCCAGACCGACACCGGCCAGGGCGAAGTCACCTATCTTCATCTCCAGCGCGCCGACACCGACCGTCAGGGTCACGGCCACGATGGCGATGTTACGGGCCAGCCCCAGATCCACCTTGGATTCCACCAGCGTCTTGAGACCGATGGCGGCGATGGAGCCGAACAGCAGCAGCATGATACCGCCCATCACCGGCATGGGGATGGAGGTCAGCAGGGCATTGAACTTGCCGAAGAAGGCCAGAATGATGGCAAACACGGCAGCCCAGGTCATGGTGACAGGGTTGAAGTTGCGGGTGATCATCACGGCACCGGTCACTTCGGCGTAGGTGGTCACGGGTGGGCCACCGATGAAACCGGCAAAGCAGACGCCAATGCCGTCACCGGCCAGGGTACGGTGCAGACCCGGGTTCTTGGTGTAGTCCTGCCCGGTCACGCCACCGATGGCGAGCACGCCGCCAATATGTTCGATACAGGGGGCGATGGCCACCGGCAGCATGAACAGGGCGGCAGCCCAGTTGATCTCCGGGGTTTCGAAGTGAGGCAGCGCCAGCCAGGGTGTGTTGACCAGACCATCGAAGTTCACCTGCCCCATCAGTACGGCCGCGACATAACCTGCAATCACACCGCACAGGATGGGGATGAGCTTGATCCAGCCCTTGCAGAACACGGCCGCAATCAGGGTCACCGCCAGCGAGATGCCCGCCAACGTCAACGCCGTCGTGGCAGGCACCACCTGTTCTCCACCGGCACGGCCCATCGCCATGTTGCAGGCAACCTGAGCGACCGACAGGCCGATCACCATGATCACAGGGCCAATCACCACGGGCGGCAGCAACTTGTTCACAAAGCCCATGCCCCGCACGCGAATGAGTGCGGCCAGGATGAAGTACATGAAACCGGCGGCAATCAAGCCAAACATAGTGGATGGCAATCCCCAGGTCTGGGTGGCGTAAATGATGGGGGCGATGAAGGCAAAGCTGGAACCGAGGAAAATCGGCACCTGGCGGCGAGTGCAGAGCTGGAACAACAGGGTTCCCACACCGGCGCCAAGCAGGGCCATGGAGGGGTTCAGTCCGGTGAGCAGGGGCACCAGAACCATGGCACCGAAGGCGACAAACAGGATTTGCAGCCCGGCGACACTTTGCTTGACTAAGGAAAACATGGATGTCCTTAATTTTTTGATAACCGACAGGGATATTTAACACTTTTCAGTTATCACAAGACGTTTTCAAGGCGTTAAATGAGCCACTTGGCGTCATTCGTTACCTTTTACTGCTTGGGGAGGGCATGAAACTGGCTTTTTGGGCGGGATTCGTTGCTACAAGCATCGAGTATGCGATTTTACGCACTTTTATGGCAGACGCCAATCGTTTTTCCACGCGACTTTGTTTGTCAAGGGCTCACCCCTGCTCCGCCATAGGGTCACTCTATACTTGATTGCGTGAACCCAGCCGGACAAGGAGTCCCCCATGACACTGCCCTCTTTCAAACCCAGCCAGCGCAAATTACTGGTGGGATCGGCCATCGCATTGGCCCTGTTTGCTACCCCATTCAGTTATGATTTCACCCACAACGAGTGGCAAATGAATCAGGCCTATGCCAAGTCCTGCTTCATTGCCGGTACCCGGATCGTCATGGCCGACGGCAGCGAACGTCCCATAGAGACGTTGCAAGCCGGTGAATGTGTGCTGGATCAACATGGTCATCTCAACCGGATCCTGGCTATCGAGCGCGTGCTGTTGGGGGAGCGCAAGCTCTACGGAATCAACCAACTGGCCCCCTTCTTCACAGCGGAGCACCCCTTCTTGACCTCTCGCGGCTGGGCGGCCATCTCGCCCGCCATGACCCGTACCGAGAACCCGACCCTGGCAGTGTTGCCACTCTTTACCGGCATGCGGCTGCTGGGCTGGCCAGCAGCCGCTGCCAGTGCAGGCAATCTGGCGCTGGCTCCCCAACCGAGCGAGCTGCTGGTGGAATCGCTCTACTGGATTGACAGCCCCCCCACCACGGCACTGTTCAACCTGATCCTCGATGGCAGCCACAGCTATATAG
>NZ_CAWNYS010000320.1:0-7991 GCF_963878295.1 Aeromonas sp. HMWF014
ACAAGGTGCTGCTCAAGTCCCGCGACGAGTTCGGCGACATCGCCAAGGCGGTGGCCCACTCGCAGGAAAACCTCAAGCAGGTATTCGGCACCCAGCGCGTCGCTTGCAAGGAGATCAACGACATCGCCTCCCAGGTCACCCTTTGCATGGAAGAGGCCAACGAGGCCATCAGCGAGGAGTTCACCCAGATAGAACAGTTGGCCAGCGCCATGAGCCAGATGGTGGGCGCCATTCGCGAGGTGGCCGCCCATGCGGAGCAGGCCTCCCACGCCACCGCCGACAGCAGCCTGCTGGCCGAAGAGGGCAGCCGCTGCGTGGCGGCTACCGTCAGCACCATAGATACCCTCTCCGGCAACATCCAGCGCTCCGCCACCGTGGTCAACGAGGTGGAGCAGGGAGTCGAACAGATTGGCTCTGTCGTGGATACTATTCGCGGCATCTCGGAACAGACCAACCTGCTGGCCCTCAATGCCGCCATCGAGGCTGCCCGCGCCGGTGAGGCGGGTCGCGGCTTTGCCGTGGTGGCGTCAGAGGTACGCGAGCTGGCTAACCGGGCCCAGGCCGCCACCGTCGAGATCCAGAAGATGATCGAACAGTTGCAGGGCAATGCCCGTCAGGCTGCCGAGCTGATGGCCAAGAGCGTGCAACAGGCCGACAAGGGGGTGGAGCAGGTGACCCAGGCCGGTGATCAGCTCGCCACCATAGTGCTGCGGGTACAGGGGGTAGCCGACATGAACCGCCACATCGCCGCCGCCTCCGAGCAGCAGAGCTCGGTGGCCGAAGAGATGAGCGGCAACCTGGAGCAAGTCAAGCAGGTGGTGGAAGGATCCGTGGTCGTCCTGCGGGAGCTGCAGGAAGCCTCCGAGCTGGTGGAACACCATAGCCAGACCCTGGATACCCATATCCAGGCTTTCAAACTGGCCTGACGGGCATTACCTCGCAGACCGGATACAGGAGCAAACGGCTCATCACCGCCAGACCCTGGACAGTACTCATCATCCAGGCTTTCAAACTGGCCTGAGACCGCGATTTGAGTAAACTGGAAGGCCCCGCGAGGGGCCTTTCTTATTCATGTCACGGCAAGGAGCCTGGATGCAGCACCCACAAGATCACTCCCAACTGGAGATCAGCGACGACAAGGGACGGCTCGACGTGCCCTTGATCCACCAATTTTTGTCCGAGGAGGCCTATTGGTGCCTCGGTATTCCACAGGCGACGGTACAGAGAGCCATCAACCACTCTCTCTGTTTCGGTGGCTACGTGGCAGGTCAGCAGGTGGCCTTCGCCCGGGTCATCACCGACAAGGCAACCTTCGGCTATCTGGCGGATCTATTCGTGCTGCCCGCCCATCGTGGCCGGGGCCACAGCAAGACGCTGATGACGGCTATCCTGGCTCACCCGCAATTGCAGGGGCTGCGGCGCCTCAGTCTGGCTACGTCGGATGCCCACGGCCTCTATGCCGGTTTTGGCTTCGTGCCACCGCGCAAACCGGCCAGCCTGATGGAAAAGTACGATCCCGAGATCTATCAGCGATCCTGACCAGAGATCGCAGCGCTCGCCGGTTCATGCCGTACACCCCTGCGCTGTGGCGCAGGGGTGAGACTGTGCACGGTGAGGGTACCTGCGACCAGCTCGCCCATCGCACTGTGCCGAGCCGCTCGACAGTGCTAGATTGGCTGCCAGCATTTTCATTCACCCTGCAGACCCGTTAACCACAAGGACGGCAACCGTGGCCCAGCATTTTGCTTCTCTCCCAGCATCAATCTCCGCATCTATCACCTCTTTCCCGCCCTTGCTGCAAGAACAGGCCGAGCGCCAGTGGCAGCGGCTGGTCGAGCTGGCCCCCGACTATGGCAACCTGCCCAAGCCGGTTCGCCAGACCCTGCTGACCCTGCTGGGCCTCTCCGATTTTGTCGCCGATTCCCTCTTCAAACAGCCGGAGTTGCTGACACAACTGCTCGCCTCCGGGGATCTGGAGCGGGCTGAACGCTGGCCCGCCTACCAGCGCGATCTGACCGCCCTGCTCGCCGAGGTGAATGATGAAGAGGCGCTCAAGCGCATCCTGCGCCAGTTCCGTCGCAGCCGCATGCTGGTGATCGCCTGGCGCGAGCTGCTGGGCCACGCCGCAGTGGAAGAGAGCTTTATCCATCTCACCAAGCTGGCGGATGCCCTCATCTGCTCAGCCCGCGACTGGCTCTACGCCAAACAGTGCAGCGAGCTGGGCACCCCGATGGACGGCAATGGCAACCCGCAGCCGCTGCTCATTCTCGGCATGGGCAAGCTGGGCGGGGGCGAGCTCAACTTCTCCTCGGATATCGACCTTATCTTCACCTTCCCCGAGAACGGCTACACGGTCGGCGGGCGGCGCGAGCTGGCTAACCAGCCCTTCTTCATCAAGCTGGGCCAGCGGCTGATCAACGCCCTGCACCAGCCCACCCAGGATGGCCAGGTGTTCCGGGTCGATATGCGGCTGCGCCCCTTTGGCGATGCGGGGCCGCTGGCCATCTCTTTTGCTGCCATGGAGGATTACTACCAGCACCACGGCCGCAACTGGGAGCGCTACGCCATGGTCAAGGCACGGGTGCTGGGGCCCCAGTGTGCGCACGCGGTCGAGCTGGCCGAGATGTTGCGCCCCTTCGTGTTTCGCCGCTATATCGACTTTGGCGTCATCGACGGCCTGCGCCAGATGAAGGCGATGATCGCCGCCGAGGTGCGCCGCAAGGGGCTGGAGGGCAACATCAAACTGGGGGCTGGCGGCATTCGCGAGGTGGAGTTTATTGCCCAGGCGCTGCAACTTATTCGCGGTGGTCGTGAGCCTGCGCTGCGGGTGCGCCACCTGCCGGAGGCACTGGCCGCCATCGCCCGGTGCGGCGCCCTCGAATCCGCCCATTGCGACCGCTTGCTGGATGCCTATCGCTTCCTGCGCCGGGTGGAGAACATCCTGCAGGAGATCGGCGATCAGCAGACCCAGACCCTGCCCACCGAGGAGCGGGATCGCCAGCGGCTGATCGCTGCTCTGGGTTTTGGCGACTGGGGCGCCGTTATGGCCCATCTGGATGAAGAGATGGCGGCCGTCCATCAGGAGTTCGCCGCCGTGGTGGGGGAAGAGAAAGAGGCCCCCGCCCATCTGGAGCAGCTCTGGCTCGATCTCTGGCGCACCGAGCTCGATGCCGCCGAGCTGGAAAAATTGCTGACCGCGCAGGGGGTGGCCGAGCCCGCCCCGCTCTGCGCCGCCCTGCTGCGCTTCAAGGAGGAGTACAAGCGCCGTCAGATCGGGCCGCAGGGGCGCATCGCGCTGGACTGGCTGATGCCGGAGCTGCTGCGACTGGTGGTGGCCAGTGAGCAACCCGCCCGCCTGTTCGAGCGGGTGTGCGCGCTGCTGGCCCGCATCTTCACCCGCAGCGCCTATCTGCAGCTGCTGGCGGAAAACCCGGGTGCCCTGCGCCAGCTGGTACGGCTGTGTGATGCCAGCCATCTGGTGAGCGAGCAGCTTGCACGCTACCCCATTTTGCTCGATGAGCTGCTCGATCCCCAGCACCTCTACCACCCCACCCCGCTCGATCAGTACAAGCCCCAACTGCGCCAGTTCCTGCTGCGCATCCCCGAGGAGGATGTGGAGCAGCAGATGGAGGCGCTGCGCCAGTTCAAGCAGGTGCAACTGCTGCGCATCGTGGCAGCCGACATCGCCGGCGCCCTGCCGCTGATGAAGGTGAGCGACCACCTCACCTGGCTGGCGGAGGCGATCACCGAAGAGGTGGTCAATCAGGCGTGGACCCAGATGAGCGAACGCTACGGGGTGCCGCCCGAGGTGGCGTTAAGCGGCCAGCGCGGCTTTGCGGTGGTGGCCTATGGCAAGCTGGGCGGCATTGAGCTCGGCTACGGCTCGGATCTCGATCTCGTCTTCCTGCACGGCGGCGATCCCAACAGCTATACCGATGGCCGCAAACCCATCGACAGCCGCCAGTTCTACCTGCGTCTGGCCCAGCGGATCCTGCATCTGTTCAGCACCCGCACCCCGTCCGGGATCCTCTACGAGATCGACATGCGGCTGCGCCCCTCCGGCGACGCTGGCCTGCTGGTCTCGTCGCTTTCGGCCTATGAGCAATATCAGCAAAACGAAGCCTGGACCTGGGAGCATCAGGCGCTGGTGCGGGCCCGACCCATCTATGGCGATGACACCATCGTTGCCGAGTTTGCCCGCATCCGCCGCGATGTGCTGGCCAACGCGCGGGAGCTGCCGACCCTGGCCCGCGAGGTGCGCGAGATGCGCCACAAGATGCGGGATCACCTGCTCAAGGCGGGGGCCGGCGAGTTCGACCTCAAGCAGTCCCCCGGCGGCATGGTGGATATCGAATTTATCGCCCAGTATCTGGTGCTGGCCCACGCCTGCGGCGAGCCCGAGGTGCTGACCCGCTGGTCCGATAACGTGCGCATCTTCGACGAGTGCGTGCTGGTGGGCGTACTCACACTGGAGCAGGCGGAAGGGCTGAAACATGCCTATCTGGAGATCCGTAACCTCGGCCATCGCCTCAACCTCTCGGAGATCTCCCGCAAGGTGAGCGACGACCAGTTACTGACCGAACGGGGCCATGTGCTGGCGGTCTGGCAACTGCTGTTGGGGGAGTGAGATACAACACTGCCGGATCAACGAGAAAGGGGCGCTTGGGCGCCCCTTCTAATATAAATGCCTGCTATAAGCTCATTTTTTCTTCACATAACACTCAATAGCGGTGAGCTAGATCCTGTTTCAGGCACACCAGCCTTGGAATCGTATGGCACTTTGCTGAATATACGCAGAGATAAGCTGTGTCTATGACCTCACCTGATTTTGGCCAGATATGATAGGTGAATATCGACTCAACAATTCCAGTCCCAACGCAGAGAGGCAAAAATGGATTTTTCAGAGCAGCTACAGAGTCTCGCCAAAAAGATTGCTCAACAGTCATCGATGATCACAACCGAAGAAGCAACTAAAAACGCGTTTGTTATGCCATTTCTCAACCGTGTACTCGGTTATGATGTGTTTGATCCTACGGAGGTGATCCCGGAATTCACCGCAGATACAGGCATCAAAAAAGGGGAAAAGGTTGACTACGCCATTCTCAAAGATGGTCAAGTGCAAATCCTGGTCGAGTGCAAGAAATACAGTGAAAAACTCTCTGCTAAGCACTCAGGCCAACTCTTTCGTTATTTTTCAGTTACTAATGCTCGAATCGGCATTCTGACCAATGGGGCACAATATGAGTTCTATACAGACCTTGATGCGCCAAACAAAATGGATGAAAAACCATTTTTAACGCTCGATCTGGAAGACATTGATGAACACATTGTGCCTGAGGTATTGAAACTAACCAAAACCTCTTTCGATGTTGAATCTGTTGTCGATGCCGCTGGCGAACTAAAATACCTAAGCCAGATAAAAAGACTGCTAGCCGAACAATTTGGCTCACCGGAAGAAGACTTTGTTAAGTTTTTTGCATCCAGAATCTATGACGGTGTGCTGACCGCAAAAGTCAAACAGTCCTTTACCGATATCACCAAGAAGGCGCTTAGCCAATTTCTGAATGACAGTATCAATGCCAGATTGAAATCTGCGATTGGTAGCAGTGTCAGCGCCTCAGCTATCCAACCGGCATTGGATAGTGATCTATCAAGTGACAACAATAATACCGAAGGAGGTTGTGAGGAGAAATCAAAGGTCGATACAACAATTGAAGAGATGGAAGGCTTTAATGTCGTCAAGGCGATTCTGAGACAACAATTTGATGTAACCAGAATCGCGGCAAGAGACACCCAGAGCTATTTTGGCATCCTGCTCGACGATAATAACCGTAAGCCGCTTTGCCGGTTACATTTCAATTCGAAGCAAAAATATCTTGGATTATTTGACACCGATAAAAAAGAAACCCGGTATCCCATCTGCTCTATCGATGAAATATTCACTTTTGCCGACCAGTTACTGACTGCCACTGCCGTCTACGAATAATCTTGGTTTGGGGGCGGATTAATTCCGCCCCTTTCAACCCAGTCTGCGCCAGATGCCTATCGCCCCCCGGCAAGGTCGATGAAGGTGCCAGTGACGTAGGAGGCGTCGTCCGACAGCAACCACGCAATAGCGGCGGCCACCTCGGCCGGTTGACCACCCCGCTGCAGCGGGATCTGGTTTTTCACTCTCTCCACCCGATCGGGTTCACCGCCGTCAGCATGCATCTCGGTGTAGATAAAGCCAGGGCGTACCCCGTTGACCCGGATCCCCTGCGCTGCCACCTCCAGCGACAATCCTCTGGTCAGCACGTCTATGGCCCCCTTGGAGGCGGCATAGTCCACGTATTCACCCGCCGAGCCCAGGCGAGCGGCGGCCGAGGAGACATTGACGATAGCGCCGCCCGCCGTCATGCGCCGCACCGCCTCCCGGCAGCAGAGAAAATAGCCGGTCACATTGGTGGTCAGGGTCTTGTTGATGCGCTCGGCGCTCATCTCAATCACCTTCATCTGGGGCTGCAAGATGCCGGCGTTGTTGACCAGATGGGTGATCACCCCGAGTCGCGCATCCATCTCCTCAAACAGGCGCACCACCTCGGCCTCGACACTGATATCCGCCTGCACCGCTATGCAGGCGACCGGATGTTGCGCCCGGATCTGCGCCACCAGCGCCTCGGCAGCTTGCCGGTCACGCCGATAGTTGATGCAGAGGTGATAACCCTGCCCCGCCAGATGGCGGGCTGTGGCCGCCCCTATCCCCCGGCTGCCACCCGTGATCAGCACATGTTTGTTCATGGACGCTCCTTGTCCACTGTCTCTCTGACTGACCCGGATAGTACCCCATCTTTGATGGCAAAGCCGCGATCCGACACCTTGCTGGCCTGCAGCAAAGAGCCCGCACTGGGCGGGCTCTGAATGGTAATGAAAGGGGGGATAACTACTTGAACAACCCCTTGAGCAGTTGATCGGCCACTCCCCTGACGCCTTCGCTGTCAGCCTTGTCCCCCAGCAATTTTTTCAGGCCACGCTCGGCCTCCTTGCGGGCCTTCTCCTCCAGTAGCTTGTTGTTGCCGAGCAGCGCCTTCACGTCGAGCCGGTAGCTGGGAGCCTGCCAGTGGCCACCGATGCGCACCGGTATGGTGATCTCTTTGAGCTCATCCACATCCTTGCCGCCCTGGCCCTTGCTGCTCTCGACGATGGAGGTGAGGAACAGGAAATCCAGGGTTTCCGGCACCAGAGCTGTCTGACCCTCGCCCTTCACCCGCAGGGCCGGAGCAAACAGCTGGATGTCGTCGGTACGGGCCACGCCGTTGGCAATCTGGAAGCTGGCGATGAAGGCACTGAAGTCGGTCTTACGGGCCTCTTTGACCTGCTCGACCCCCTTGCCGGTCAGGGTAGCCCGCGCCTCGCGGATCATCTCCGCCAGATTGATGCCGTGCAGGGCACCATCGCTCAACTTGAGGCTTACCTTGCCCTGCATCTGGCTGCGCAGCGCCTGCTCAGACAAGCCACGGCCCTGCACCTCGACCTCGAGATCCCCCTTGCCCTCGAGCAGATCGCTCTGGGCCAGAGTTTGCAGCAACGGGCGCACATTCACCCCCTGCACCCGCTTGTGTATCTGGTAGCGGGCTGGTTGCTGACGGGCATCGAGCACGCCGTTTGCAGTTACCTGACCACCGGCCACGCCGGCGCTGAACTGCTTGAGGCTGAGCTGGCCACCCGCCAACGCCAGTTGCAGATCGACGGCGCTCAAGTCCAGTCCCTTCAGCCGCAGGCTGCCCAATTGCAGCCGACCGGCCAGATCAAACGCCTTGAGCGCGCTCAGATCAGGCTCCAGCGCCGACAGCGCCTGGGCCACCTTGGCGGGGGATGTACCCTTGTCTGCCGTCTTCACGGGCGCCGAAGGGGTCGACGCTGCGGCTTGGGCCGCTGCCGGTTTGCCGAGCCAGGCGTCGAGATCCAGCTTCTCCCCCTTGAGGTCGAACTCAACCCCGGGCACGGCCCCGAGC
>NZ_CAWNYS010000321.1:0-8841 GCF_963878295.1 Aeromonas sp. HMWF014
GATCAAGGCCGACTATTCGCTGACGGTCGATGCTTCCATGCACCAGAAACTGGGGCAGTCACTGCTGGTTGATGCTGGCAGCGAAGTGCACCACAAGGCGGGCATGAAAATCGTGATGGAGGCCGGGGCCGAACTGACCCTGAAAGTGGGCGGCAGCTTTGTGAAGATTGATGCCGGTGGAGTCACCCTCTCTGGCGGCTCCATCAAGATGAACTCTGGCGGGAGTGCGGGTTCTGGCTCGGGCTGGGGCGGGCAGATGCCGATACAACCTGATGATGTCGAGGTGGTGCCACCACCGCCACCGGTGGACCCCATCCGTCAGATAGCCACCCTCAAATCCGCCGAGCCAGTCTGTGAAATTTGTGAGCAATTGGCCAAGCAGGAAGGGGGTAGTTGATGGCGGTTACCTCCATCGCATCCGCACCCGATATCGAGCTTGCCAGTGGTGAGCAGCTCTATCTGTTGCTTGATGGTGCCCGCATTGCTGAACTGGAGCGGGTCTTGTTCGAACAGGATGATGCTCCCGCTTATCAGCCCATTTATCTTTATGCTCCTTGGGACTGCCTGCGAGAGGTGAGCCCTTGTCTGGTTTGTGCGACGCCAAACCTGCTGGACTGGTTCATACAAAACCGTGAACCATCATGGGGTTACCTGTTATCGTCTCGGCTTTCGCTGTTGCCTTTGGCTGATCGGTTCCGCTCTCTTATCGAGGTGGAGAGCCCTTACGGCAGCAGGATCCTGCTCAAGCTGGCCATGCCTGAGACTATGTGGCGACTATTTATGGACGACGAGCCCTGGCTTTGGCAAGGAGTGGCACAAGTCTGGATCCCGGTGCGACAGGGGGAGGGTCAGGAGTGGCAACACAAGGCTTCATTGCCCGGTCTGGGTTCTCCTATGGGGGACGGTATGCGGCTTTCCGATATGCAATGGAGCCGTCTTGGAGAGGTGAGTTGGCTGCATGTGCTTGATGGGATCAGAACGCACATGCAGACCTGGTTTCCAACTCGTTTACAGGCGCAACCAGCACCTTCGACATGGATTGCCCACTGGGCCGATTACGCCTATGGCAAGGGGTTCGAGAGCGAGCGGGATCTGCTGCTGTTTTTCAATGTGCTTGGCTACCTCGGCAGCGGCTGGTGTGATCAGGATGAATATCCCCGTATCACGGCTTTGATCACCCAGCCTTCGGCACAAACCCCTTCGCAACGTATTGAGCAAGCCGCTGAGCTGGCGGAATCATTGAGCAAAAAGGATCAAGACGCATGAATACGCCCAATCAAGCCGCCCAGTGTGCAAGTCCCAACAACAGCAAGAGCCCGGCTGGCGTGTGTCCACTCAAGAACAAGAACATTGCCATAGTCCCGGTACGCTACGCCCTCGACGAGCCTTTCGCTCCACTGCAGAGGCAGCCTCATCCATTACCGGCAGGTGCTGGCTTTGTCGCGCCGCTCAAGTTCAAAGAGAGCGGCTATGCCTTGCGTCAGCTGCGTGATGGCTGGCTCTATGTCTATGACGAAAAGGCCAAAGTGTTGGATGAGTATGAGGTGAAAGAGGCTACCTTCATCAGTCAGAGCAAGGGGAGCAAGGGCCATCTGCTCTATCCGGCGACTCACACTCTGTCCCTCATTTATTCTCCCCAGCGCTGGACAGGGCGTATCAAGAAAGAGATGGAGAAGAGCAGCGGTTTGCGCAGTGCCTGGATGCGGCAGGCCAAGCTGGGCAGCTTCGCCAGCACCATGAAGGCCCCCCATTGCGGCTTGCCCGATTCGCTTGACAAGGTGGCAGATTTGGGGCTGCCGAATCAGGGGTTCGTTCTATCTTGTACCCCACTTGCCAAGCCAGCCGAAGAGGATAAGCAAGGGATCAAACTGTTGGCACACAAGCCGGCGGGTTCACCAGCCGCCTACAAGGCGGGAATGCCAGATCCCCAAAGCGCCATGGTAGTGGCTCTGGAGGATCCGCTGGCCGATCTGGCAGACCTTTCCATGACGGTCAATCAACTGTTGGCCAAGCGCGAAGCCTTGATGGGCAAGGATGAGAAACTGCGCAAGGCAAACACGCACAAGCTGATGATGGCCGAGGTGACGCGCAATCTGGCCCGGGTGCGGCTCGATGAGAAGGATTTGCCCGCTTCCGTCAGGGGCAATGTGGCCAGGACCCAGGCGTTTGAAGAGGCGCTGGATGATTATCTTGGGGATCGCTATCTCGCCGATACGGAGAACATGACGGCAGAGCCTGGTGTCGTGAGTTTTGACTCCCCCATGGAGAAACAAGCTGATGCCAAGCTGAAAATCTTGCGGGAACAATATGGTTTCAATCCATCCCACAAGCAGGTAAGTCAGTGGAAAGAACGCGCAGCGTTCCAGGATGAGGTCAATTGGACTGGGCTCAATGCGTTTATCAAGCAGTATCAGGCACCGCTCAATGAATTGGCGCTGGCGTTGGCGCGGGCCCATGAGGACCTGCTCAATGGCCTGACCCGCCTCAAGGCCAACCCGCTGCCCCTGGGGCTCGACAACTGCACGGCCGAAGGACAAGCCTACCTGCAAACCCTGTTTGCCGAGGCGGGGCAGGCCCTCTCCCTCAGTTGCAGCGCAGAGGACAACAAAAAAGCGCTGGAAAAACTGCTCGCCGAGAAGGTCAGTGACAACTTGCTGGCGCTGGCCCCCTATGGCTTTGATGCCGCGCTGCACAAGGGGCTGAGCGAACAGACGGTAGACAATGCCTGGCTCAGCACCTCCTCTGGCGACATGGCCGCCCTCTTTGGCCGAACGGCCGATCTGGAAGCGCTATTGGGGGATGAGAAGCTCAAGCAGAAACCCTGGTTTCAGACTGTCGAGGCCGTGATTGACGCCATGAAGGAGGCGGGAAAATCCCTGGCCAAGGGCGCTCACGCCCAGATCATGGCAGCCATCTTGCCTCATGCCTGGAAGAACAGCCTGGCAGGTAATCTCAGACTGGTGCTGCTGGAGTCACTGCTCGGTGACCAGCCGCTGCAGGTCAACAGCGGCTATCGGATGCTATTCAAGAGCTTCCAGCAGAGGGGCTGGCTCATTGTCAAAGAGATGTCGGCCATCAGCTCGCCACCGCCCGGGAGCAACACCACTGTGCAGGCCATCACTGGCCAGCTACAAAGTCTTCAGCAAAAGCTGGATGTCTTGATCGCCCGCGAGATGCCCATGCTGGTCAAACTCAAGGGTGACCTCTACCAGCAGCAGGCCAGACAATATATCGGCGACTATCTGGCAAGTGTGCGCAGTGGTGTAAATCAGCGCATCACCGCCATGAACGAGAGAGTCCCCAATCTGGCGACCTTTGGTGGGTTGGTGGCCCTGCTTAACCTCTGGAACTTGAGTGTGGTCATTGCAGGGACGGCGCAAAATGCCCAGTCGGTTGGCCGGGTGCGTGCCAATATACAGCTGGGCTCGGCCTTCGCCTGGACCGGCAATGCCATCGCCGCGCTCTATCAGGGGGCGGCGTGGGGGCAGTTGAAACCATTGGTTTTAGAAGATGGTCGCCTTCTAAGGTCTCTTCCCATTAAAGAAGTCATTAAAGATGTTGATCATGGCGCGCTGGTGAAAACCTTCTCGCTGCGTATGCTGGCCTTTTCAGGCCTGGGCATGGCGGCGGCCGGGGCAGAGCTTTGGGATACTTTGCAGGCTAGTAAAGACCCCTTGATAAGCGACATAGAGAAGACGCTCTTGCAGATGAAAGTGGGCGTATTGGGCGGGCAAATTGTAATTTTTTTTGCACAGTTTGCGCAATTAGGCATCAATGGCTTGCTGGGCTATTCATCCATCGGAGCCATCTGCGCAACTTGGATGGGGATAGGCTTCTTTGTGCTGGGAGCCGCCTATCTGGTCGTGATTGTGCTGCTCAATATCTTTAAAACTTCGGATCTGGAGAACTGGTTGCGTCAATCCACCTGGGGCAAGCAGCCTGCTGGCTGGTCTGCCGAAGAGGAGCTGGCCCGCTTCGAGCTGCTGGTCAATAAACCGGGGGCTAGCCTGAGTGTGGTACGCACGCCCCCTCAGGGGTGGATGGACACGGGTCGTCCCCAATGGCAATTGCAGCTCTCGCTGCCCGCTCACTTGCGTGGGCAGACCATAGGGCTGAAGGTCATTAGCCAACCGATCGCCAAGGCTGGCCAGATGATACCGGCGCGTTCCAAAGAGGAGCTGGATCGTTATCATGTATCCATGCAACCCAAGGTGATAGAGACGCTACGCGGACGTTGGGATGAATTGGTCTATACCCTGCCGTTGGGGGTCGATACCAATTCGGCCATCAAGCTGGAGCTGGGTTATCTCGGGGGCATGATTCAGCGGGAGTTTATTTTCAAGGGCAGCAGTAGCAGTAGCGGTCCTATCACATTGGAGACAAGCTCAGGCGGCTTGGGTGCCATGCCTGCGCTGATGGTCGGCAAGCAAGGGAATAAATAATGGACAAGGCAAACGAAGTCATTGAGGTGAGCGAGCAGAAGACCCCTTTTCATCTGCTACCGCAGGAGGAGCAACAGCGCATTCTCGATGCCAATCAAAAAAAGGTGCGCGAGGCCCCAACCCTCCATGAATGGGAGATCAGGGTTCCAACGCCATTAGTCTGGATTATCATCATGATAACGTGCCTCTGTCCGACAATATTTCTTGGGGGGGGGGCGCTGTTATTGGGTGAGGATTGGAGCGTTGCTTATATTATGTTGATCGTCTCTGCTGTAATGACACCTTATTTTCGCTATTTGGTTATGGCAGATAAGGATTACCACTACCGGTTAACCACTGAAGGTGTCATCGTCACTTATCAGGATGCGATTCCCGAAGTGGCCTATACCATAGTCCGTGGCTTGGCGTGGTTTGGTGTGGTGGTATGTGTGCTCGCGGTCGCCCTGCTGGGGCCATTAGCCCTGGTGGGTGCCGGTGGTATGGCGCTCTTGGCTGTATTTTTTACTGACTTTAAAAGTGAATTACATCAGGAGTTCACCATTTTTTATAAAGAGTGGCCTTATACACTTGCCATTTCAAAAAGATATAAAGCATTGCGATTTGAACGTACATGTAAACCTATATTTGGTCGCATCCTATATTGCAACGCTGATGATGTTCCTATCATCACAGCCTATCTAAAAGAGAATTTCTTAGTTGATGATATTAAATATATAAAGGGGCATCCGTGATGCTTGATGATGCTAAAAAGGTATTTTTAATATAGGCCACTGCAATTCATCTAGCGCATATACCTATTTTCAAGTTGGGTTGCCACTGTGATAACGCTTATCAGCAGCGACCCTTTTCCACGGACGTCTGTAGGCAAAAAATATGACAAACCGCACTTTATGGCTGGTACTGGCAGCCAGCATGATAACCGCCTGTTCTTCCACTGCGTCACGCACTGACGCCGAGTTATCCCAAGCTGCCACTCAGGGCAATGGCAAGGCTCAATACGAGCTGGCCAAACGTCTGGCGGCCCAACCTGATTACCCCAATGCCATGCACTGGATGCAGCAAGCGGCTGAGCAGTCGGGCCCCTTGGCCGCTGATCAGCAGATCCGCGCCAACGCTGCGTGGCAAGTGGGTGACTGGTATCAGGCTGGGCTCGGTGAGCCCAAAAATCCGGCGCTTGCTACCCAGTGGTGGCAACGTTCTGCGCGGCTTGGCAACACCCATGCCAGCTATCGGTTGGGAGTGATGTGCCAGGAGCAGCATCAAGGCAAACTGGTGAGTGAATGCCTCGACTGGTTCGAGCAGGCCGCCAAGCGGGATCATGCCGAAGCGCAGTTAGTCCTGGCACTGTGGTACAGCAAACAACCGGGGGCTGATGCTGATGCCGTCAAATGGTTAGAAAAAGCGGCAGAACTGGGCAACCGTGATGCCCAGTACCTGCTGGGTCAGCGCTATGAAATGGGCAAAGGGGTTGCCAAACGGCCGGATATTGCCCAGCGCTGGAATGATAAAGCCGCTGCCCAACAGCAACCGGACGCTTTGTTGCTGCAAGCTAAACAGGCGCTTCCTTCTAATGCTTTCGCTGCCTATCAGCGCGCCGCCAATGCGGGCTCTGCCGAGGCTGAACTCTGGCTAGGGATGGCATATCTGGCAGGGGAGCAAGTCCCCGCAGATCCCGCTTTGGGGCGCTATTGGCTGGAGCTGGCAGCCGGACATGGTTCCCACGAAGCCGAGTACCAACTGAGCTTGCTGCAGGTAGACCGGGAGCAGCAGGCCCACTGGTTAACGCTGGCCGCTGACGGTGGCGTAACCAAGGCGTGGTTTGAGCTGGCGGAGTTACAGCAGGACCAAGGGGCTTTGGAGCAAGCCAGAGCCAGCTATGCCAAGGCCGCTCAACAGGGCCACACGGCAGCGCAATACGCCTACGGTGAAATGCTGCGTTTGGGCCAAGGTGGCAAAGAGGATTACACGCTGGCACTCAAGCAGTATCGCCTGGCCGCTCAGCAAGGTGACCGCATGGCCCAATACCGGATGGGGACGCTGCGTGAGAAAGGTCTGGGGGCACCGCGCAACCGGATACATGCCTATGCCTGGCTCTCATTGGCCGCCACCGAAGGGATGCCTGAAGCCATGCAGGCCCGTGACGAGCTGGAGGCAGCGATGACCAAGCCGGAAGTCAAACAAGCGCAGAAACTCTCTGAGCACTGGTTTGGCAAGATGTCATCAACGGCGAGGAAAAGCTAAAAAAAGAACATAGCAGCAAGCGGCCCGATGAGCGCTGCCTGCTTGGTCGAGCCCATGAATCCATCATGGGCCGACGTTGATCTGGCAGGTCCGTTCGATGGTTCGCTGCTTTCACCTTGTTCTGCACCGTATGCGCCAAGGCGCGTTCAGCGAGATCACCTGCATAGCTTGGCTCTGCATCCAGCTTGTCAATGGGACATGGCAGAGGGGGAGGGGGACGGTGTATAGTAGCGCCCTTTTTTGATGAGCTCGGCCAGCCTGTGTCTGTTTTACAGGGGAGGCTGACCGGTATGTGGTCATGAGCAAGAGGACGACGAGATGAATCAATATTTGCTGGTAGCCGGCCTGTTGGGTGAACTCACCGCCGAGTTGCAGCGGCTGGATCGCTGGCAAGATGAGCATCCGGGTGAAGAGGCCCTGGCGAGCGAGCTGCCGTTTTGTGTCGATACCCTGAGCTTCGATCAGTGGCTGCAATTTGTGCTGATCCCGCGCATGGAGCAGCTGGTCATGCTGCAAGCGCCGCTGCCCACCAGCGTATCCCTCTATCCCATGGCGAGCGAAGTCTACAAGAACGAGCTGGCCGAAATGGCGAGCCTGCTGCGCCTTATCGGTCGCTTCGATCTGCTGCTGACCGGTAAGGTGGTGGAAAAATGAGCCTGACTCTGCGCGATCAAACGCAGATGTTGGCTGGCGCGTCCCTGTCGGGTGGCGGGGTGATGGCACCATGAAACTGACCCTGCTCTATCAGGATGACTGGCTGGTGGCGGTCAACAAGCCGTCGGGCCTGCTGGTGCACCGCAGCTGGCTCGACAAGGCCGAGACCCGCTTCGCCATGCAGATGACCCGGGATCTCATCGGTGGTCGCCACGTCTATCCCGTGCACCGCCTCGACCGCCCTACCTCCGGCGTACTGTTGTTTGCACTGGATCCTGCGGTGGCCCGCACCCTGACCGAGGCGTTTGCCGCCCGTCGGGTGCACAAGGAGTATTTGGCGCTGGTGCGGGGCTGGGCCCCGGAGCAGGGGGTGATCGATTACCCCCTCAAGGAGCAGCTGGACAAGATAGCCGACGCCATGAGCTCCCCGGATCGCCCGGCCCAGGAGGCGGTCACCGCATTTTGTCGTCTGCACCAGGTCGAGTTGCCCTATGCGGTTTCCAAGAAGCACCCCACCAGTCGTTACAGCCTGGTCAAGCTGTTCCCAAAAACCGGTCGCAAGCATCAGCTGCGCCGCCATCTGGCTCATCTGTTCCACCCCATCGTCGGGGATACCAGCCATGGCGATGGCCGCCACAACCGCTTCTTTCGCGAGCAGCTGGGGTGTGAACGCCTTCTGCTGGTGGCCCGCAGACTCAGTTTCGAGCACCCGATCCTCAAAGTCCCGATGCGGATCCAGGCGCCGCTGGGGCCAGACGTATTGCAACTGTTTGCCGAGCTGGGCTGGCCCGCCAGCGAGAGTGACTACTGATCTTCCCCTGGCTTGCTCACTTGAGGCAGGGTGTTGCCTTCGACCGGGTTGTGGCATGCTGTAACGCCACGTCAGTCAAAGGAATCTGTTATGGCTCAGATAGATATAGTGGTTGGAACCGTTTATGGCGCGGCCATGCTGGTTGCCGAGACGTTGGCTGCGCAGTTGCAGCAGGCCGGACATGAGTGCCAAATCTTCGATGAGGCAGTGCTGGAAGACCTGGATCCCTCCCGCTTTCTGCTGGTGATCACTGCCACCACAGGGCAGGGCGATATTCCGCCCAATCTGCAACCCTTCGCCGCCGCCCTGGCCGATCGGGCTCCCTATATGAAAGGGTGGCGCTATGCGCTCATCGCCCTGGGCGATAGCAGCTATGAGCACTTTTGTGGGGCTGGCCGTCAGTTGGACGGCCTGTTGCAGGAGCTGGGAGCAAGGGTGTTGTTACCCCGTCTGGAGATAGATGCCACCGTCGACGATGAACCGGAAAAAGTGGCGCTGGCCTGGCTAACCGGCTGGGAAAATACGCTCTAGTTTCCCCAGGGCGAGAGCATGAGCCGTTTTATTGTTCAATCAGATGATAAAGCAGGTAGGAAAACCAGTGTTAGGCAGATTTTTCATACATGAACATAGCGAGCCTGTACAAAAATAACACACCTGATGTGCTTAAAACTGAACAGGGTGTTGGTTTAATAT
>NZ_CAWNYS010000322.1:0-56674 GCF_963878295.1 Aeromonas sp. HMWF014
GAGCAGCAGGTTGCCGAGGGTGTTGAAGTGCAGGTTGCCGGCAAAATCCGGGATGCTCAGGCGGTTGCCCTGCACCCGCACAAACCCGGCCTGGCCGCCCCGGTGGGAAACGTCCACCGCCAGCCGGCCATCCTCCAGGGTGACATAGCTGGCGACAAAGAAGGTGTCAGCACCGGCAATCATCTGCTGCGCCGGCTCATCCAGATGGTCCAGTTGCTCGGCCACCACGGCCGGCAGGGGTTGGCTGACGGGCAGCAGGTGCTGGCGCAGCTGGATGTACTGCGGGCAGTTGCCGAACGCCTGATCCACGGCGATGCCCAGGCCCTGCGCGTCACGCCCGACCACATTACCGTTAAGGCGATTGCGCCGACGGGTATGCAGCTCGATGCCCAGCAGGCCGACGGCCGCACCGTCTTGCAGCGCCTGCGCGGCCGGATCGCCCGCGCCGAGCACGCTATCCAGCCGCAACAGGTGTGGCTCCGGGGAATGGGCAAAGCCGACCGGACCTTCGAGGATGCTGGCCCAGGGGCGCCCCTGGGCGTCTACCGAGCCCAGCAGCAGGAACGGCAGTTGCCGGTAGAAATCGCGGTGCTGGTCGGGCATATGGTCGCGGATCACCCGCCGGCCAAATGCTTCCATACGCTCGGCAGCACCCACTCGCTCCTGTAACTGCTTTTCCCCGGCGTGCCAGGGAGATAAATTGGTCGGCTGTGGGCTGGTCATGGCAAGGCTCCGCTGAATGAAAAGGCCGGCGCGGCCGATGGCCGCGCCGGGGGTGAGTCAGGCGCTTTGCAAGCCGACGGCGGTGCGTTGCATCGGTACGAAGCCCGGCAGGGCTTCGACGCGCGCCAGCCAGGCACGCACCTGCGGGTAGTCGGCCAGCGACACATTACCCTCCGGCGCATGGGCGATATAGGTATAGCTGGCGACATCGGCCAGGGTCGGCAGGTTTCCGGTCAGGTACGGGCGGCTGGTCAGCTCCTGCTCGATCACCTTGAGCAGGGCGTGGGTGCGGGCGATGGTCGACGCTGCATCGTAGGGGGCGCCGAACACAGTGATCAGGCGCGCGGTGGCCGGCCCCGAGGCGATCGGTCCAGCGGCGATGGACAACCAGTGCTGTACCTGCGCACCTGCCAGCGGCTCCTTGGGCAGCCACTGACCGCTGGTGTCGTACTTCTTCGCCAAGTACACCAGGATGGCGTTGGAGTCACTCAGCACCACACCGTTATCATCGATTACCGGCACCTGGCCGAAGGGGTTCATGGCCAGGAATTCGGCCGATTTGTGCGCGCCCTTGGCCAGATCGACGAACACCAGTTCGGTCGATACATTCAGCAGCGAGAGGAACAACTCCACACGGTGAGCGTGACCGGAGAGGGGATGACGAAAAAGTTTGATCGGCTTGGACATGGTGAACTCCGCAGTTAGCTATGTGAAACAGCGACACCGAGTGTGCCGTGTTGTGTGAACCATACTGAGCTACCTAGCCAAATCGTAGAATCACCAGAAAAAGCAATTCATTATTACGTAAAATGAAATAAAAGCGTCGCTCAGCGCAGCGCCGGGTGCTCGCGCAAACGGCCCACCGCAAAATCAACAAAGCTGAGCACCCGCGCAGCAGCGCGCCGTCCTTCGCGATAGACCACATACACCGGCAGTTCGGGTAAGCCGAACGCCTGTAGCACCTCGACCAACTCGCCACGTTGAAAACGCTCATGCACCTGATAGCTCATGCAGCGTATTAGCCCGCCATCGGCGCAGGCTGCGAGAATCGCTGGCTGATTGGAGGTGCAGCTCAACCGCGGGCGAAGCGGGTAATGCCGCAGTCTGCCCTCGACCTGAAAGCGCCACTCGGTCAGCCTGGCATCGGCACTGGAATGGATAATGCGGTGCCGTGAGAGTTCCTCGGGATGCGTGGGTGTGCCCAAGCGTGCCAGGTAGGCGGGGCTGGCGCAGACCACGCGGCGTATCTGCCCGGCCTTGAGGGCGAACAACGAGGAGTCGGGCAGGTCGCCGGCCAGAATGGCCACATCGACGCCTTCCTCATGCAGGTTCGGCTGGCGGTCCAGATAGCGGACATACAGCTGCACCTCGGGGTACTGCTGCAGGTAATCGAGCAGGATGGCTGGCATCAGTTCCTGGCCGAACAGCAGGGGCACGCTGACCGTCAGATGCCCGCGGGGCTGACTGTGCAGGCCACTGGCCGAGGCTTCGGCCTCCTGTACCTCGGCGAGAATGCGCTGGCAGTCCGCGGCAAAACGCTCACCCGCTTCGGTGAGCAACACGCCCCGGGTGCTGCGTTGCAGCAGTGCCAGATTTAACCGTGCTTCTAGGGCGTCGATGGCGCGGGTCACGGTCGGCTCGGAGAGTCCCAACTGGCGTGCGGCGGCGGCCAGGCTCAGCGTTTGACTGACCACAAGGAGCACCTGCATCTGTTGCTGGCGATCCATGACTCAGTTCGACCAGTGTGGATTGAGCGCCGGATCCTGGCCCAGGCGTTGTTCGCAGAAGTCGACGAAGGCGCGCACCTTGGCCGCCACCTTGCGCCCGCCATGATAGACCACATGCACGGGCAGCGGTGGCTGCTCAAACTCCTGTAGGACGATTTCCAGTTCGCCGCTGGCGACCTTGGCCGCCACTTGATAACTCAGCACCCGGGTCAGGCCCCAGCCCAATGCGGCGGCATTGATGGCCGCCTGATTGGCGGTGACCACCAGCCGTGGTTGCAGGCGCACGTTGAGCAGGCTGCCGTTGTCTTCGAATTGCCAGTCGCTGAGCAGCGGGCTGCTGGCCGAGCCCACCACCTGCAACTGCTGCAATTGTTCAGGGTGCGTCGGGCGGCCATGGGCATCAAGAAACGCCGGAGACGCGCAGATCACGCGGCGCACTTCACCGACCCGCAGCGCATTCAGGCCGCTGTCCGGCAGGTTGCCTATCCGCACGGCCACATCAATGCCTTCATCAACCATGCTCACCACCCGATCCACCAGCATCGCGCGGATCTGCACGGCAGGATGCTGCTCCAGGAAGTCGACCATCAACGGGGTAACAAACAGCTCGCCAAACAACAAGGGCGCCGTGAGCGTCAGTTGGCCCCGCGGCATGGCATGGCTGCCAGCGGCAGACTCTTCGGCTTCTTCCAGTTCGGCGAGGATGCGCCGGCAGTCCTCGGCATAACGCTGACCGGCCTCGGTGATGTTCATGCTGCGGGTGGTACGGTTCAGCAGCAGGGTGCCGATGCGCTCTTCCAGTCCGGCCACGGCGCGGGTCACGCTGGGCGGCGACATGTTCAGCCTGCTTGCTGCGGCGGCAAACCCCTGTTCCTCGGCAACGGCCAGAAACACCTGCATTTCCTGAAAGCGGTCCATATTGGGCTCCTCATGTGAGGCCACAGTCTGCACTGTTAGTGCTGTGCTTAGACTTACATCTTCATCCCGTTGAAAAGTTCATATCGCAGGGGCGCGTTTCGGGAAGCTAAATAACCGTTCCGAAATGTAGACCACTTATCCGGGTAAAGAATGGAACTCTACGTCGTTTGTGCGTCCTGATTAATCGCCAAATCAACCAAACGACAAACGAGCCGAGCCCGAAATGATACTAACACTGCCCGACCATGATGAGCGACGCAGGATCATCAACAAGATGCATCGGACCAAAGATAAAGATCTCTGCCGGAAACTCAACACCATCTTGCTCGTCGCTGACGGGCACAGTGTCTCGGCTGTTTCCAGGCTCACTGCCGCCGCTCGCTCATCTGGGTGAACTGGTACACCTTATACAGCCTTGAGGAGCTTGAAAGCGAGCTTTGGGGGCGCAAGCCGGTACTGCCATTTGCTCACATCTCGGGTCTATTGCTGCTGTTGATCCAGTTGTCACCTCAGGAGCTAGGATATCAGCGCTCGCCTTGGAGTACCGAACTGATGGCGTCTGAACTGAAACGGAATTGGCACCTGAAATTACATGCTTCAACCATAGGGCGCTGGCTGCCACGGCTGGGTATTGTCTAGCGCCGGCGCGCCCACTTTGCACATTCGCAATCCTCAAAAAGAGCTCAAAATGACGGCCATCAATGATAGCCTTGGGACTCAAACTTTGGCTCATCCGGCGCCCAGCCCGGGGCGGGCTCCCTATAATGGGCGCGCCTCAACGCTCGTAAAAACCAGATATAACTTATTGATGCTACGGAATATTACAATGAAAAATATCAGCAAGTCCCTACTCGCCGCTGCCATTTCCCTCGGATTGATGGCAGGCTGTAACAGCCAACATGACTCCGAGACCCCGACCCCCATGGTTCGCTTCGCAACTTTCAACCTCTCCTTTGATCGCACCGCTCCAGGCATGCTGAGCGGGGAACTGGCCCTGACCCGCGCCGAGCAGGACGCCCTGCTGACCCGCTACCAGCAAGGGGACGGCAGCCTAGGTAAGGACGAGATCACCCGCGCCAAGGACGTGCAGCAGATCCGCAATATCGCCGAGATTATCCAGCGCACCCGGCCGGATGTCTTCCTGCTCAACGAGTTCGACAACGACGGCAAAGGCGCCGGCACCGCCGATCTGACGGCGTTCAACGACAACTACCTGGCCCACGCTCAGCACAACGAAGTGACCGCCATCCGCTACCCTGTGCTGCAAAACTTCGCCACCAACACCGGCCTGATGAGCGGCCATGACCTCAACCTGGATGGCAAGGTGGGCAGCGGCCCGGACGATGGCTGGGGCTTTGGCAACTACCACGGCCAGTACGCCTTCGCCGTCATGTCGCAGCACCCCATCGACACCAAGCAGATCCGCACCTTCCAGCACTTCAAGTGGAAGGAGATGCCGGGCGAGCAGAACCCTGTCATCGACGACTGCAACAACCCCAATGCCAAGATCCCGGCAGGCCGCCAGTGTGGCGATGCCTGGTATGACGACGCCGCCTGGCAGGCGTTCCCGCTCTCGTCCAAGAATCACGCCGATGTGCCGGTGCGCATCAAACGCGGCAACCAGGAGGAGGTGATCCACTTCCTCGTCTCCCACCCGACTCCGCCCATCTTCGGCAACGCGGCGCGCCACAACGTCAAACACAACCGCGCCGAAGTCGCCTTCTGGCAGGACTACGTGGAAACGGCCAGCTACATGGTGGATGACGCAGGCAAGGCCGGCGGCCTGCCCCAAGGTGCCAAATTCGTCATCGCCGGGGATCTCAACGCCGATCCCCAGATTGGCGATGGGGATCTCACCGCCATTCAGGATCTGCACAACCATGTGCTGGTCAATCAGGCGGTCACCAACGGCGCCATCATACCGGTCAGCCAGGGCGGCCCCGAGTGTCTCGCCAGCCAGCCGGATCAGTGCAAACGCAACAATAACCGCCCCACCCCGGAGCGCATCACCAGCAGCAGCGGCCTGCAGCTCGATCACCTGCTGCCCTCCGCCAACCTGAACGCGGTCGCCTCCGGCGTGTTCTGGCCCGCCAGCTTCGAGCCCGGCTACCACCTGGTGTACGACGCCAAGCTGGGCATCGCCAAGGGCGTGAGCTCGGATCACCGGCTGGTGTGGGTCGACTTCAAGCTCGACTAACCTGATTGTTTCCATCTTTCGTGAATGGGCGGACCAGCGGCAGGCTCATCGGGATAGATGAACCGATCACAGAACCCGGTCGCCAATCGGGTTAGAATCGGGGCTCCTGTCGCCATGCCACGCCCTGGTGACGCCTCCTCCGCTTTCACTCATGAGGACACTGTTCATGGAACTGCTTCTTCTTAGCAACGGTAAAGCCACCGAATGCCAGGGTCTGCTCGGCTGGGCCCGGGAGCGGGTGCAGACCCTGCTCGCCCGCAAACAGGTCAAGCGCATCCTGCTCATACCCTACGCGGTGATCCGCAGCGATTGGGATGCCAGGGCCAATGAACTTGGCGAGAGCCTGGGGGTGGAAGCGATCAGCATCCATCAGTTCGACGACCCTGTGGACGCAATCCAGCAGGCGGAGGCCATCTTTATCAGCGGTGGCAACACCTGGCGCCTCAACCAGTTGCTGCACGAAAATGGCCTGGTTGTGCCAATCCAGCGCGCCGTGCGCGAGCGGGGCGTGCCCTATGTGGGCTGGAGCGCAGGTTGCAACGTGGCAACCCCGAGCATTCGCACCACCAACGACATGCCGGTGTGCAACGCCGCCGTGTTGCCTGCGCTAGGCCTGTTCCCGCTGCAGATCAACCCCCACTATCTGGATGCCAGCATCAGCGGCCACATGGGGGAGACCCGCGATGAACGTCTGGCAGAGTTCTGCGCCATCAACCCGAGCGAACATGTGGTGGCCCTGCGCGAAGCCAGCCTGCTCCAAATAAGTGGCGAGAGCAGCGGCGACACCCTCGAATACTGGAGCGCCCGCGGCGAAGGCTTCAAGATCTTCAAGCACGGCGAGGCGACTCAGGAGTGCATGGATGCCAGCCCGCTGGCGGCGTTGACGGCGTTTCGCCCCCACGGCTGAACCATGATGCAAGAGGGCACGCCTGCGTGAGGCGCCATTCTGAGCGGCCGAGCCTGTGGTTTGCCATGCTGTGAGGGGCAAGGGATATTCCCTCGCCCCTTTTCTTTTCGGCGGGAGGATGCAATGACGACACGGATAGAACACGACAGTTTCGGGGAGATAGCCGTTCCGGCCGAGCGGCTATGGGGGGCCCAGACCCAGCGTTCCCTCCACCACTTCGATATCTCGGGGGAGCGTCAGCCCATGGAGCTTATTCACGCTCTGGCGCGCATCAAATCTGCCTGTGCCAGGGTCAACCACGCCAAAGGGCTGCTGCCCGCTCGCACGGCCCAAGCCATCATGAGCGCCGCCGATGAGGTCCTCTGCGGCCAGCACGAGGAAGAGTTTCCACTCAGGGTCTGGCAGACAGGCTCGGGCACCCAGACCAACATGAACGTCAACGAGGTGCTGGCCAACCGGGCCAGCGAACTGCTCGGTGGCCCGCGCGGCGAAGGGCGTCTGGTGCACCCCAACGACGAGGTGAACAAGAGCCAGTCAAGCAACGATGTCTTCCCGAGCGCCATGAACCTGGCAGCCGTCAGTGCTATCACGCTGCAACTGCTGCCCGCCCTGCTCACCCTGAGCGCCACCCTGGCGCGCAAGGCCCACACCTTCGACGACATAGTCAAAATTGGCCGCACCCACTTGCAAGACGCCACCCCGCTCACCCTGGGACAGGAGTTCTCCGGCTGGGTCGCCCAACTGGAACAGGCGGAGCGCCACATTCGGGCCGCCCTGCCCCATCTGTGCGAACTTGCGCTGGGAGGCACGGCCGTCGGCACCGGCCTGAATACGCCACCCGGCTTTGCCGACGAGGTGGCGGCCACCCTGGCACAGCAGACGGGCCTGCCACTGGTGAGCGCCCCCAACAAGTTCGAAGCGCTGGCGGCAAGCGATGCCATGGTGCATGCCCACGGGGCCCTCAAGGCACTGGCCGCGTCGCTCATGAAGATCGCCAATGACGTGCGCTGGCTGGCCAGCGGCCCCCGCAGCGGACTGGGGGAGCTGCTGATCCCGGAAAATGAGCCCGGCTCCTCCATCATGCCCGGCAAGGTCAACCCGACCCAGTGCGAGGCGCTGACCATGCTGTGTGCCCAGGTGATGGGCAACGACGTGGCCATCACCATAGGCGGTGCCAGCGGCAACTTCGAGCTGAACGTGTTTCGCCCCCTGATTGCCCACAACTTTTTGCAGAGCGTACGCCTGCTTGCCGATGGCATGCAGAGCTTCTGTGATCACTGCGCCATCGGTATCACGCCGAACCGGGCACGCATTGATGAGCTGCTGGCCCGCTCCCTGATGCTGGTCACGGCGCTCAACCCCCACATCGGCTACGACAACGCGGCCGAGATAGCCAAGCGTGCCCACCACGAGGGAATCAGCCTGCGGGAGGCCGCCATCGCCTCCGGCCATCTCACGGCGCAGGAGTTCGATGCCTGGGTGGTGCCGGCCAACATGGTCGGTCGACGGAGAACATGAAATGAGGGACAACTGAACAGCAAAAAGTCGGGCATGCCCGACTTTTTCATTCTGCAAGACGGCAGTCAGGGAGTGAGCAGCTTGCTCAATGCATCTCGCTCGTTCTGGGCTGCCAGCAAACGGATCCGGGCTTCTTCCCGCTTGGTCTGCTTGTTGGCGATCTTGTCAGGTTTGCCCACACCCGCACCGTTTCCAGCTCGAGCAGCCGCTCGTTCACCCCCTCTTTCCGCTCGGCCACCCGTTGCTACTGCTCCTTGAACAGGTCCGCCTCGGTGCAGTGAGCCTCGATGTTGCGCACCGCCCGTTTGAGCTCGGCAACCTGATCCCCGTTGTTGTGCGCCTTGGCGAAGACCCGCTGATCCGCCACGGCCTGTTGCTGTGCCTTGCAGCCAGCATCCAGGCGGGCCAAGCCGTGTGCCAACCGGTTACGACAGAATTTGTGCAACATCACGCCAGCGCGGCTTCGGCGAGTCTACAATAGCGGCTTTCAGGATGGAGTCTTTCATGAATCAACGTATTGTCATCATTGCCAACGGCGCCCCCTACGGCAGCGAATCCCTGTTTAACGCCCTGCGGCTGGCCATCGCCCTCAATGAGCAGGGAGGTGTGAGCCTGCAACTGTTTCTGATGTCCGATGCGGTCGGCGCCGCACTGGCAGGACAAGTACCAGCCGAGGGGTACAACCTGCGCCAGATGCTAGAGATCCTGCTGGCACAGGGTGCCATCATCCGCCTTTGCAAGACCTGTACCGATGCCCGCGGCATCACAGCCCTGCCGCTCATTGAGGGGATCGAGATCGGCACCCTGCCGCTGCTGGCCCAGTGGACCCTGGCAGCCGACAAGGTACTGACCTTCTAGTGCATAAATAAATGGGCGCAGCCGTTGATCTGCAACAAACCTGCGCCATTTGAAAACCTGCCCCCTGCTGTTAATGTCTACACTGTCAATTAGATAAACGTGCGCGCCTTCATTTTCGTTCAGGGAACTGCCATGAATCCAACCGAACAAACTCTGCTGGAACAGATGCGGATCACAGAGTTCGACATTGCTCACCGCAAGGAGCTGTTGCTGCTGAATGAGGATGACTTCTCCCGGCTCGCCAGTTATCGCCCCAATATAGAGCCTCACATAGATGCACTGGTCGACAAGTTCTATGAAATGCAGACCGGGATCACCGAAATCGCGCTACTGATCGGTGATGCCGATACACTCACCAGACTTAGAACGGCTCAGCGTCGCTATATCCTCGATCTGTTTAGCGGCCTGTATGACCTGGAGTACGTCAACAACCGGCTGCGGATCGGATTGGTGCACAAACGGATCGGGGTTGAGCCCAAACTCTATCTGGCGGCCATCAACACCCTCAAGGGGCTGCTTATCGAGGATATTTTCACCCAGATTGAGCATGAGCAGGATCGCATCGCCATGTTGACCGCCCTCGACAAGCTGTTCCTGTTCGACATTACTCTGGTGTTCGAGACCTATATCCGCAGCCTGGTCTCGGAGATAGAGTCATCCAAGGAGAAGTCGGAGATCTACGCCAGGACGCTGGAGGAGAAGGTGCGGGAGCGTACCCAGCAGCTGGAGGAGATGAGCCGGACCGACTCCCTCACCGGCCTGCTCAGCGTGCGCCACCTGCAGGAGAACCTGACCCGCACCCTGCGTACCTGCCAGCGCCGCGCCGAGCCCGTGGTCATCGCCTACCTCGACATCAACGACTTCAAACAGATCAACGACACCCAGGGACACCAACGGGGCGATGAGATACTGCGCATCGTCGGCGACTGCATTCGCAAGGTGTCACGGGCGGAGGATTACTGTTTTCGCTACGGCGGGGATGAGTTCTGCCTGATCCTGCCCAACTGCAATGAAGACCAAGCCAGAAACGTCTACCTCCAGCGCCTGACCAATGCCCTGAAGGAACAGGTCGACGATGTGACTCTCAGCATCGGCATGGTGCAGACCGGCCCCATGCAGTTCGACGAGGGCCACAGCCTGATCCGGCTGGCCGACGAGCGCATGTATGCCGCCAAGAGGGCGATGAAGCAAGTCAACCAGAAGGAGACCCATTAACCCTCGCGGGAACAGGCTTTCGCCACCTCGGGGCGCGGGATCCTCGCGCCCCACTCGTACAACAGAAAGGTCAGCATGCAGAACAGCGCCATCAGTATGTAGAGTGACTGCCCGCTCCATCGTTCCAGGATCCAGCCTCCCAACATGGCCCCGATGGCCCCGCCCAACCCGGCCAGCGCACCGGCGCCGAAATAGCTCCCCTTCAGATGAGGGGGCGACATCTGATCGATCAGCACGTTGAGCAGCGGGAACAGAATCGTCTCCCCCACGCTCAGCAGCAGCACGGCCCCGATCCAGTGCGACCACTGTGCGGGATCCCCCAGCGCAAACAGCACCTGAGCCCCCAGAAACAACATGATGCCAAGCTGCAGTCGCACCTTGCCCGGCCAGCGGGCGAGCAGATGCAGCAGCGGGAATTGCAGCACGACCACAGTCAGCGCATTGAGCGTCACCAGAATGGCGACCAGCCGCGCCACCTCTGGGGTCTCGGCCTGAGTCAGGTACTGCACCAGGGGAGAGTGAAACTGGGAGTAGACCAGCACCATCAGCAGGTTCGCCATCACCAGCAGCAGAAAGCCCCGATCCAGCCACAGCACCTTGATGGCGGCCCGCAGACCCAGGCCGCCTGCACGCCGCTCTTCCTCGTTCAGCGCGCGAAAGCCCCAGACGAAAGCAGCCCCCAGCAGCAGATAGCTACCGGAGAGCAGCAGGAAGGTCTGCTGCTGGGCGCTGATGCCCAGAGTCACCCCAAGCAGAGGTCCTATCGCCGCCCCCAGGTTGAGCAGGAAGTAACGCATATGCAGCGCCAGCTCGCGCGCCTTGGCCGAGGCGAGGCTATCGGCCATCAGCGCCTTGCCCGGAGCATCTATGAGACCGGAGGAGAGACCGCTGCCTATCACCCCGACTCCGAGCCAGAGCACTGAGTGGGAGACGCCGAGCAGACCATAGCAAAGCAGCGCGACCAGGCAGCCGGCCAGCAATATATTGCGCCGCCCCAGCCGGTCCGACAGCCAGCCGCCGTAGAAGCTGATCAGGGTGGAGATCGCCGCACTCGCTCCCAGCATGGCCCCTATGCTGGTGGCCGAGAGGGCATACTCCCGATAGAGCAAGATCGAGAGAAAGGGCCAGACCATGTAATAGCTGGTGCGCACCATGAAGGTGCCCAGGATCACGGTCCAGACCAGTGGGGGAAACTGCCTGAGGAGGGCCCACGACATCATACTGATCCTTGTTACCCGTCGCGCGGGGAGCCCATTGTTGTAACAGAGGGCTTCATAAGAAACAACTTTTCTGCCGAGCAGGCACAAAAAAGCCGACCCTGAGGTCGGCTCTTGAACAGCACGGCAGCCCTTATTCGGCAGTCGGCTCTTCGGCAACAGCCACGTCAGCAACCGGTGCGGCGGCTTCAGTCGGTGCATTCGCTTCCTTGATGGAGAGACGCACACGGCCTTGACGGTCCACTTCCAGTACCTTCACCTTCACCACATCACCGATCTTCAGAAAGTCGGCCACGTTTTGCACACGGGCATCGGTGATTTGGGAGATGTGTACCAGACCGTCTTTACCCGGCAGGATGTTGACGAAGGCACCGAAGTCGGCCAGACGCACAACCTTGCCTTCATAGATGCGGTTCACTTCGATCTCGGCTGTGATGGCCTCGATGCGACGAATGGCTTCCATGGCGGCTTCGTTGGCAACGGCGGAGATGCGGACGGTACCGTCATCATCCAGCTCGATGTTGGTGCCAGTCTCTTCGGTCAGCGCACGGATCACGGAACCACCCTTGCCGATCACGTCCTTGATCTTCTCAGGATTGATCTTGATGGTGTGGATACGCGGGGCAAAGTCAGAGATTTCGCTGCGCGGCGCCTGGATGGCTTCGTCCATCACTTTCAGGATGTGCAGGCGAGCACCACGGGCTTGCTTGAGGGCAATCTCCATGATCTCTTTGGTGATGCCTTCGATCTTGATGTCCATCTGCAGCGCAGTGATACCCTGGGTAGTACCGGCCACCTTGAAGTCCATGTCGCCCAGGTGATCTTCGTCACCCAGGATGTCGGACAGCACGACGAAACCTTCTTCTTCCTTCACCAGACCCATGGCGATACCGGCAACGGAGGCCTTGATCGGCACACCCGCGTCCATCAGCGCCAGGGAGGAACCACAGACGGAGGCCATGGAGGAGGAGCCGTTGGATTCGGTGATTTCAGACACCACACGCACCACGTACGGGAACTCGGCGGCGCTCGGCATCACGGCAGCAACGCCGCGCTTGGCCAGACGACCGTGACCGATTTCACGACGCTTGGGGCTACCCATCATGCCGGTTTCACCGACGCAGTACGGCGGGAAGTTGTAGTGCAGCATGAAGCGGTCGGCACGGTGGCCAGCCAGCTCGTCGATGTTCTGGGCGTCACGCTCGGTACCCAGAGTCGCAACCACGATGGCCTGAGTCTCACCACGGGTGAACAGGGCAGAGCCGTGAGCGCGAGGCAGAATACCGGTGCCAACAGACAGGGCACGGATCATTTCCGGATCGCGACCGTCGATGCGCGGCTCGCCACGTACTACGCGACCACGAACGATGCGGCTTTCCAGGCTGTGGAACTCTTCGCCAATCTTCTTGGCATCGTCTTCCACGCCGGCGGCGATCACTTGCTCAACCACGCGCTGCTTGATGGCACCGATGGCAGCGTAACGCACAGCCTTCTCGGTGATGCGGTAGGCTTCACCCAGTTCAGCTGTAGCCAGCTCGGCAATCTTGGCCTTGAGCGCTTCGTTGGTCGCAGGCGGGGTCCAATCCCACGGCTGGGTACCCACGTCGGCGGCGAATTCGTTGATGGCGTTGATCACGACTTGCATCTGCTCGTGGCCATAAACGACGGCGCCCAGCATGGTCTCTTCAGACAGGATGGCCGCTTCGGATTCCACCATCAGTACCGCGTTGGCGGTACCGGCAACCACCAGGTCCAGATCGCTCTGCGGCAGTTCGGCGGTGGTCGGGTTCAGCACATACTGACCGTTCATGTAACCCACGCGAGCAGCCGCAATCGGGCCGCCGAACGGGATGCCGGAGATGGCCAGTGCAGCAGAGGCACCGATCATGGCAACGATGTCCGGGGAAACCAGCGGGTTCACGGACATGACGGTGGCAACCACCTGAACCTCATTGAGGAAGCCTTCCGGGAACAGCGGACGAATAGGACGGTCGATCAGGCGGGAGGTAAGGGTCTCGCCTTCGCTCGGACGGCCTTCACGACGGAAGAAACCACCCGGGATACGACCAGCAGCATAGGTACGCTCCTGGTAGTTGACGGTCAACGGGAAGAAATCACGGCCGTGATCGGCCTCTTTCTTACCGACTACGGTCACAAATACACAGGTATCGTCCATGCTGACCATAACGGCCGCAGTGGCTTGACGGGCCATCACACCGGTTTCCAGAGTGACGGTGTGTTGACCGTACTGGAATGACTTTACAATAGGATTCACGTGAATTTCCTTTTTTACAATTTGGCTCTTTAAATTCGCGTGCAAGTATACTTGATTCGAATCAAAAGGTAAGCAATCACACAAATTCTGTGACGCCGGCGACAGCCCGACGCGCAATAAAAAAGGGGAACCCGGAGGTTCCCCTTTTTCGCGAAATCTGATGGTCGATTAACGACGCAGACCCAGCTTGGCGATCAGAGCAGCATAACGCTGAACATCTTTACGCTTCAGGTAGTCCAGCAGCTTGCGACGCTGGGAAACCATGCGCAGCAGACCACGACGACCGTGGTGATCTTTAGCGTGCTCTTTGAAGTGACCTTGCAGATGGTTGATCTGGGCAGTCAGCAGGGCAACCTGCACTTCGGGGGAGCCAGTGTCGTTGGCGCAACGAGCGTTGTCAGCAACGATGGAAGCTTTGATCTCAGCATTTAGAGACATGAGTTTACTCCAGTAGAGTGTTTAAAGGTTCACAGCCAATCTCTAATTCAGCCGTGAAATGAGGGCGGTATCATAATCGTCCCCGCCACATTTCGCAACGGGAAAGAGGCGCAGCGGGAAAGACGCCCTGATACCGCCCGAGGATCACTCCTCGTCGCGGTCGTCGTGGTAGCGCACCAGACGCTTGGGGGCTACCCGCCCTTCGTCGTCTATCTCGCCCACACCGATGAACTCACGCTCAGGACCGACCGTCATGCGTACCTGGCCACCTTGCGGCGCCCCGGCAACCTGCACGGCCTGCCCCTGGTTCACATAAGCGGCCACCGCCGCCAGCATGTTCACTTCGGGCAGCGCGGCCACGGCGGTATCCATCGGCAGCAACAAGGGATCGAGCTGCTCCCGTGGCGGGATACTCTCAGCCTTGGCCTGTTCGAAGATGCACTCGAGCTGTTCCAGGGTCAGCATCCGCTCATAGGGATAGCTGGCCACCTGGGTGCGGCGCAGCTGGGTGACGTGAGCGCCACAGCCCAGCACTTCCCCCAGATCGTCCACCAGGGAGCGAATATAGGTGCCCTTGCTGCAGTGCACCTCCAGCTTGACCTCATCCCCTTCAAAGCTGATGAGCTTGAGCTCAAATACCGTGATGGGGCGGGCTTCCCGCTCTATCTCTATGCCTTCACGGGCATATTCGTAGAGCGGGCGACCGTTGTGCTTGAGGGCTGAGTACATGGACGGCACTTGCATGATGGGGCCACGGAACTGGTCCAGCGACTCGATCAGGGTACCCACGGCCACGTTCACCGGACGGGTGGAAACCACCTCGCCGTCGGAGTCGCTGGTGTTGGTGCGCTCACCCAGCTTGGCGGTCACCTCATAGCGCTTATCCGCTTCCAGCAGATACTGGGAGAACTTGGTGGCTTCACCGAGGCAAATCGGCAGCATGCCGGTCGCCAGTGGATCCAGGGCGCCGGTGTGGCCGGCCTTGGCGGCATTGTAGATCCGCTTGACCTTCTGCAACACATCGTTGGAGGTCAGACCGGTCGGCTTGTCCAGCAGCAAGATACCGTGTACGTCACGGCCCTTGAAACGACGTCTTCGAGACATCTCAGGCTTTATCCTCAGTAGTATCATCAGGTGCGGCTTCGTCCTCTTCACGGCCAGCTTCGGCCATGCGACGTTTGTCTTCACGCACAGTGTTGGTCACCAGGTTAGAGAGACGCATCCCCTCGACCAGGGTCTGGTCGTAGTAGAAACGCAACTCGGGCACCACGCGCAAGCGCATGGCACTGCCAAGCAGGCTGCGGATGTAGCCAGCCGCTTCGGTCAGGCCCTTGAGCCCTTCCTTGATGCGGTCGGCGTCGTTCTCCAGTTGCAAAAAGGTGACATAAACCTTGGCATAGTTGAGGTCCTTGGACACTTCCACGTCCGAGACGGTTACCATGCCGATACGCGGGTCCTTGACCTCACGCTGCAAGATCAACGCGATTTCGCGCTGGATCTGCTGGCCGACCCTGTTGGTCCGGCTGAATTCTCTGGCCATATTCTATCCTGCGATAAAAGGGGGCCGCGGCCCCCTATTTTGTCTAACTCTTGGCTTACAGAGTCCGTTGAATTTCAATGGTCTCGTAAACTTCGATCTGGTCGCCTTCGCGTACGTCATTGTAGTTCTTGACTGCGATACCACACTCGTAACCGTTACGGACCTCGTTGACGTCATCCTTGAAGCGACGCAGGGATTCCAGCTCGCCTTCATAGATAACCACGTTGTCGCGCAGAACACGGATACGGTTGGAACGCTTGACCACACCTTCGGTAACCATACAGCCGGCAACCGCGCCGAACTTCGGAGACTTGAAGACGCTACGCACTTCAGCCAGACCGATGATCTCCTGACGATACTCAGGAGCAAGCTTGCCGCTCATGGCCTGCTTCACTTCGTCGATCAAATCATAGATGACGGAGTAGTAACGCAGATCCAGGCTTTCGGACTCAATGACCTTGCGCGCAGATGCGTCGGCACGGACGTTGAAGCCTACCAGGATGGCGCTGGAAGCCGCGGCCAGAGTAGCGTCGGTTTCAGTGATACCACCAACACCCGAGCCCACGATCTTGACCTTGACTTCGTCGGTAGAGAGCTGAACCAGCGCATCGCAAATCGCTTGCACCGAACCCTGTACGTCGGCCTTGATCACCACGTTCACTTCGGACACTTCGCCCTCTGTCATGTTGGCGAACATGTTTTCCAGCTTGGACTTCTGCTGGCGAGCCAGCTTGACGTCGCGGAATTTGCCCTGACGATAGAGCGCCACTTCACGGGCCTTCTTCTCGTCACGTACAACGGTGGCCTCATCACCGGCAGACGGCACCCCGGACAGACCCAGGATTTCCACCGGCAGGGATGGACCCGCTTCCTTGATTTCACGACCCAGTTCGTCGCGCATGGCACGGATACGACCGTATTCCAGACCACACAGTACGATGTCGCCCTGACGCAGAGTACCTTCTTGTACCAGCACGGTGGCAACCGGACCACGACCCTTGTCCAGGAAGGATTCGATCACGACGCCACTGGCCATGCCATCGACAACCGCTTTCAATTCGAGCACTTCGGACTGGATCAGGATGGCTTCCAGCAGGTCGTCGATGCCTTCGCCAGACTTGGCGGAGACGTGAACGAACTGGCTCTCGCCACCCCAGTCTTCGGACATGACGTTGTAACGGGCCAGCTCGGTCTTGACGCGATCCGGATCCGCTTCAGGCTTGTCGATCTTGTTGACTGCAACCACGATGGGCACTTCAGCCGCCTTGGCGTGCTGGATAGCTTCGATGGTCTGCGGCATGACGCCGTCATCGGCAGCAACAACCAGAACGACGATATCGGTCGACTTGGCACCACGAGCACGCATGGAGGTAAACGCAGCGTGACCCGGAGTATCCAGGAAGGTGATCATGCCACTGTCGGTTTCGACGTGGTAAGCACCGATGTGCTGGGTAATACCACCGGCTTCGCCAGCAGCTACCTTGGCTTTACGGATGTAGTCGAGCAGCGAGGTCTTGCCGTGGTCGACGTGACCCATGATGGTCACGACAGGGGCACGCGGCTTGGCTTCGGAGGTCTCGTCACGATCGGACAGTACCGCCTCTTCCAGCTCGTTCTCACGACGCAGCACAACCTTGTGACCCATCTCTTCGGCGACCAGCTGAGCGGTCTCCTGATCGATCACCTGGTTGATGGTCGCCATGGCGCCCATCTTCATCATCGCCTTGATGACTTCCACGCCTTTGACGGCCATCTTGTTGGCCAGTTCGGCCACAGTGATGGTTTCGCCGATGACGACGTCACGGTTAACCACGGCAGCCGGCTTGTTGAAGCCGTGCTTCATGGCATTGGGCATGGCCACCTTGCCGCGCTTGCCTTTACGGGCACGCGGGTTGCGGGAATCGCGATCATCTTCACGACGACCGGCCTTTTTCGGCGCCTTAACGGCGGCGGCGGCGGTGCGACGGCTGGTCTCTTCCTTCCGGTCCAACTCGTCTTCTGCGGCTTGCGCATGCTTGTTGGTGGTCAGATGATAGTCACTGCTCTCTTTGGCGCGAGCAGCTTCTTCTTCAGCCCAGCGAGGGCCGTTCTGTTCCGCCATTACACGAGCCTCTTCGGCTTTCTTGGCGGCGAGTTCTTCTGCTTTTTGCAAAGCTGTTTGTTCCTGTTGGCGCTTCAGTTCTTCTGCTTCGCGCTTGGCCATCTTTTCTGCCTCTTGCTGAGCTGTGCTACTGGCTGCTTTGGCGGGCTGTGGAGCCTGTCGAGCCTTTGATTGTGCCTCGATCCGCGCCTTTTCCTCAGCTTCACGACGAGCCTGCTCAGCCTCACGGCGAGCCTTCTCTTCAGCATCGAGACGAACCTTGTTCTCGGCCTCGCTACGAGCTTTTTCTTCTGCTTCCAAACGCGCTGTTTCCTCGGCTTCCGCCTGGCGCTGTTCATCTTCCAGCGCCGAGCGTTTTACATAGGTGCGAGTCTTGCGCACTTCAACCTGCACTTCCTTGTTCTTGCCGCCAGTCCCCTGAACACTGATGGTGCTCTTGGTCTTGCGCTGCAAAGTCATGCGGGCTGGTGCGGTGATCTCGTCACCTCCATGCTGTTTTTTCAAGTGAGCCAGCAGAGTCTGTTTTTCAGACTCGCTGACGAGGTCGTCGGCCTTACTCTTGCTGATACCGGCATCGACAAACTGCTGGAGAAGACGATCAACCGGTGTGTCGATGTCAGTGGCAAGTTGTTTGACTGATACTTCTGCCATTCATTTTCCTCCGTTTGATCTTATTCAGACTGCTCTTCTCCGAACCAACAGATATTGCGAGCAGCCATAATCAGCTCACCGGCTTTCTCAGCGGTCAGCTCTTCAATGTCGGCAAGGTCGTCGATACCTTGCTCTGCCAAATCTTCCAGGGTGCCGACACCACGCGCGGCCAGGGCATATGCCATGTCGCGACCGAGGCCAGCCAGATTGAGCAGGTCTTCGGAAGGTTCTACGCCGTCGAAGGATTCTTCTTTGGCCAGGGCCTTGGTGGTCAGGACATCCTTGGCACGCTTGCGCAGCTCTTCCACCATGTCCTCGTCCAGACCGTCGATGGCCAGCAGCTCATTGACGGGTACGAAGGCGATCTCTTCCAGAGTCGAGAAGCCTTCTTCCATCAGCAGACCGGCGAAATCGTCGTCGATGTCCAGGGCGCTGGTGAACAGGGTCAGGATACGATCGTTCTCGGCCTGGTGCTTGGAACGCATGTCCTCGACGGTCATGACGTTCAGCTCCCAACCGGTCAGCTGGGAAGCAAGACGCACGTTCTGACCGTTGCGGCCGATGGCCTGGGCCAGGTTGGCGGCTTCCACGGCGATATCCATGGTGTGGTTGTCTTCATCCACTATGATGGAGGCCACATCGGCGGGCGCCATGGCATTGATCACGTACTGGGCGGGGTTGTCATCGTACAAAACGATGTCGGCACGCTCACCACTCAGCTCGGCGGAGACAGCTTGCACACGGGCACCGCGCATGCCGATACAGGCACCGATCGGGTCGATACGACGATCGTTGGTCTTCACCGCGATCTTGGCGCGGGAGCCCGGGTCACGGGCGGCGCCCATGATTTCGATCATCTCTTCACCGATCTCCGGTACTTCGATGCGGAACAGCTCTTTCAGGAAGTCCGGGCTGGAACGGCTGACGAACAGCTGGGAACCACGGGCTTCGGGACGCACGGCGTAGAGCAGGCCACGGATGCGATCGCCCGGACGGAACGTCTCGCGCGGCAGCATGTCGTCACGGAAGATCACGGCCTCGGCATTGCTGCCCAGATCCAGGATCACGTTGTCACGGTTACTCTTCTTGACCACACCGCTGATGATGGTGCCTTCCTTGTCCTTGAACTGGTCAACGACTTGGGAACGCTCGGCTTCGCGCACTTTCTGCACGATAACCTGTTTAGCGGTCTGGGTGGTGATACGGTCGAAGGTCACAGAGTCGATCTGGTCTTCTACATAGTCACCGAGCTGGATCTCGGGCTGCTCGATCTGAGCGGCTTCGAGGGTGATTTCACCGTACGGGTTTTCCATTGCAGCCTGATCGGCCACAACAACCCAGCGACGATAGGTATCGTAGTCACCGGTCTTGCGATCGATTTCGACCCGAACTTCAATCTCGCCTTCATATTTCTTCTTGGTCGCAGTCGCCAGCGCGGTCTCCAGAGCCTGGAAAATTTTCTCGCGGGGCACAGCTTTCTCGTTGGATACTGCGTCAACGACCAGCAAAATCTCTTTATTCATATCCGATAGCCTCGTTAACCAAAGTTCGGCACTATGTTCGCTTTTTGGATATTGGTGAAAGCCAACACGTCGTCCTTACCATCTACTGTCAGGGTGATCATGTCGCCTTGCACAGCTTTGATTACGCCTTTGAACTTGCGGCGGTTATTTGTTGCCATCCGCAGCTGCACCGCCGCCTCTTGGCCAACGTATTTTTCGAACTGGGCAACCTTGAACAGCGGACGATCCAGACCAGGGGAGGATACTTCCAGGAAGTATTCTTCTGTGATGGGATCCTCGACATCCATGATGGCGCCAACCTGATGGCTGACTTCAGCACAGTTCTCGACAGTCACACCATTCTCGCTGTCGATAAAGACACGCAAAGTGGAGTGGTTACCCGCGCGGATAAACTCAATACCCCAAAGTTCAAAACCCAAGGCAACGACCGGAGCCTCGAGCAGATCGGTCAAACGTTGTTCCAACGTAGCCAAAGTCACCCTCCGAAAAACAAAAAAAGGGCATAAAGCCCAGATAGAGATCGATTCAGAGTAAATCGCACATAACAAAAAGCCCCGATGTCAAATCGGGGCTTGGCGCTTTACCCTGATTGTCGCCTCGCAGCGACCGCCTTCCTGAGCGTAGGAAATGCGTGAAATTTGGTTGCGGGGGCCGGATTTGAACCGACGACCTTCGGGTTATGAGCCCGACGAGCTACCATGCTGCTCCACCCCGCGTCCGAAATCGTGCGAGATTATAGCCAGTTCATTCTCTTCACACAAGACTGACTGGCTATAATATACCCGGTTACCCGAGCTCACTACTTAATTGGTGCCGTGGGCGGGACTCGAACCCGCACACCCTAGAGCACTACCCCCTCAAGATAGCGTGTCTACCAATTCCACCACCACGGCAAAAACTCACTTATTCGGGAACGTCAGTGTCTTTCTTTACTGGCGCTTTGGTCTGCTCAACCTGCTGGGTTTGTTGCAGATTTTCCCATTCGCTACCCTGTTTGACCTTGTTGCTGGACATAGATCCGAGCACCAGGCTAATCAAAAAGAACAGAGTAGCCAAAACAGCTGTTGTACGGGTCAGGAAACTGCCTGAACCACCGGAGCCGAATACGGTATTCGATGCCCCTGCGCCGAAGGAGGCGCCCATGTCAGCCCCTTTACCTTGCTGAATCATCACTAGACCAATCAGAGCCAGTGAAACCAGCAGATAAACGACTAAAAGAATTTCGTACATTTAACTTGCACCCTTTGCCGCTTCAACAATTCCTAAAAACGTCTTGTCATCGAGACTCGCTCCACCTATCAGGCCGCCATCAATGTCGGGCTGGGCAAACAAATCTCTCGCATTGGTCGGTGTCACGCTCCCACCATAGATGATTCTAACTTTCTCACCTATAACCGGAGTATCCTCCGCCAAGCGACCACGTATAAAGGAATGAACCTCTTGTGCCTGCTCGGGTGTGGCGCATTTACCTGTACCTACAGCCCAAATCGGCTCGTAGGCGATGATAGCATTATCGAAAGCCATCGCGCCATTTTTCTCTATGACAATGTCCAGCTCTTCTGCGATCACCTCAAAGGTTCTTCTCGCCTGCCTCGCTGCACCCGACTCACCCAAACAGAGGATGGGGATCAAGCCTGCCGCTCTGGCTGCCGCAAACTTCTCTGCGACGATAAAGCTGGTCTCACCAAAGAGACGCCTGCGCTCGGAGTGCCCTACCAGTACGTAACGACACCCTGCCTCAACCAGCATCTCACACGAGACTTCACCCGTATAAGCGCCTTGTCGGTGCTGACTCACATTCTGAGCCCCCAACTTCATTACCTTTTGCTCGTTGAGCAGTACGGCCGTGAAGTCGAGATGCACATGGGATGGACACAAGACCACATCTACTTGCTCATCCATGCCTTTAAGGCACTGGCGAGTAAACTGCTCTAACTGCGACTTACTGCCGTGTAACTTCCAGTTGGCTGCTACAAACGGCTTGCGATGTCCCATCGGCAACTCCCTTGCGAAAGCGGGGCTGATAATATCCAGAGGATTGTCAGCTGACAAGCGCTATTTTTGAATTTTCGAATCGTTTGAACAAGATACAACCAGGGCGGCTAAAAAGCCGCCCACTTTGTTCATTAAAACGCCGATTCGACCTGTTGAGCGATGCGTTGTGCCATGTCACGCACCTGCTGCTCATGCTCACCTTCCACCATGACCCGGATCAGGGGTTCGGTGCCGGATTTACGCAGCAGGACGCGGCCACGGCCAGCCAGCTCTTGTTCCACCTTGGCCACTTCCTGGTTGACGGCATCAGCCGCCAGCGGATCCTTGCCCTCGGCAAAACGGACGTTCACCAGCACCTGAGGGAACTTGCTCATGCCGGAACGCAGCTTGGCCAGCGGCATCTCGGCGGTGCAGATGGCCATCAACACCTGCAGGGCGGCGACAATACCGTCCCCGGTGGTGGTCTGGTCCAGGCAGATGATATGACCGGAGTTTTCACCCCCGATACGCCAGCCCTTCTCGTTCATCATCTCCAGTACGTAGCGGTCACCCACTTTGGCACGGGCGAACGGGATCCCCAGGGTCTGCAGCGCCAGCTCCAGGCCCATGTTGGCCATCAGGGTACCGACGACCCCCCCCTTGAGGCGACCGTTGCGCAGCGCATCGCGGGCGATGATGTAGAGGATCTCGTCACCGTCGATGATGTAACCCGTGTGGTCCACCATCACCAGGCGATCGCCGTCACCGTCGAAGGCCACGCCTAGATCGGCTTTGCACTCGAGCACCTTGGCTGCCAGTGCCTCGGGAGCGGTAGAACCTACACCGTCGTTGATGTTCAAACCATCAGGGCTGCAGCCGATAGCGATCACCTCGGCTCCCAACTCGCGGAAAACGGAAGGAGCTATGTGATAGGTAGCACCATGGCCGCAGTCAACCACCATTTTCAACCCTTCCAGACTCAGATTGGAGGGGAAGGTGCTCTTGCAGAACTCGATATAACGGCCAGCAGCATCCTCGATACGCACTGCTTTGCCCAGCTCGGCAGACTCAACACACTGGATCTCGTGATCCAGCTCGGCCTCAATGGCCATTTCCACATCATCCGGCAACTTGGTGCCATCGGCGGAGAAGAACTTGATGCCGTTATCATAGAAGGGATTGTGTGAGGCACTGATCACGATACCCGCCTCTGCACGGAAGGTGCGGGTCAGATAGGCAACGGCCGGGGTAGGCATGGGGCCCATCAGTATGGCCTTGAGACCTGCAGCGGAGAGACCCGCTTCCAATGCCGACTCCAGCATGTAACCGGAGATCCGGGTATCCTTGCCGATCAGCACCTTACGGGTGCCCTTCTTGGAGAGCACCTTGCCTGCGGCCCAACCCAGCTTCATCACGAAATCAGGGGTGATCGGGAATTCGCCAACCTTGCCGCGGACACCATCGGTGCCAAAATACTTTCTTGCCATTGTCTGTTCTCTTTTTTATTTGGATATGAAATCTTGTCCCGTCATTACCATCCAGCCGGCGCGCAGGGCATCCATGGTCTCTCGCACATCGTGCACCCGGATAATCCGGGCGCCATGCTGCATCCCGATGAGCGCGCAGGCCAGACTGCCGGCCAGCCGTTCATCAACCGAGCGGCCAAGCAGGTTGCCTATCATAGACTTTCGTGACATACCGACCAAGAGCGGAAGCTGGTAATCGAGCAACTTCTCCTGCCAGGCCAGCAGTTGATAGTTGTGTGCCAGCGTCTTGCCAAAGCCGTAGCCCGGATCCAGCAACAGCTGCTGACGCCCTATACCAGCGGCCAGACAGGCGGCGATACGTTCATCGAAGAAGGCCCTCACCTCCCCCAGCAGATCGTCATAGTGGGGTTCGGCCTGCATGGTTCTCGGCTGGCCTTGCATGTGCATCAGGCACACGGGTACGTCAGCTTCTGCGGCGGCGGCCAGGGCACCGGGTTCGAGCAAGGCCCGCACGTCGTTGATGAGATGGGCCCCAGCCTTGCAGCCTTCCCGCATGACGGCAGCCTTGGAGGTATCGAGAGAGATCATCACATCCAGCTCGGCGACCATCCGCTCGACCACGGGGATCACCCTGTCCAGCTCATCTTGCTCGCTCACGTCGGGGGCCCCAGGACGCGTCGACTCCCCCCCTATGTCGATAAGCGTTGCGCCGTCGGAGATCATCTGGCGAGCATGGTCCATGGCCCGGTCAATCTGATTGAAATTGCCACCATCGGAGAAGGAGTCAGGTGTCACATTGAGGATCCCCATCACATGGGGACGATCGAGGGAGAGGCTGAGCCCCTTGCTGGTTAGCTGCATCTTCGCTTCCATTTACATAAAGAAAAACCCCGGGACCAGCCCGGGGTTTGCATCATCACGATTTATTTGGTCGGCAGATCGTTGGCCTTGTCGATGTCGACATCCGCCACCGGCTCCACCTCGGTCACTGCCGGTTTGGCATCCGCCGCGACAGTGGCACCGCCTTGCGGAGTATCGCCACTGTGCTCGTCATGCCAGTTGCTGGGAGCACGCACCTCACGACGGGCCATCAGATCGTCTATCTGTTTGGCGTCGATGGTTTCGTACTTCATCAGCGCATCTTTCATGGTGTGCAACACATCCATGTTGTCCAGCAGGATCTGCTTGGAGCGGGCGTAGTTGCGATCAATGACCTGTTTGACCTCAGCGTCAATGACGCGCGCCGTGTCGTCGGACATGTGCTTGACCTTGGCCATGCTGCGACCGAGGAACACTTCACCATCTTCTTCCGCATAGAGCATGGGACCGAGACGCTCGGACATGCCCCACTGGGTGACCATCTTGCGGGCGATGTCAGTCGCACGCTCGATATCGTTGGACGCACCAGTCGATACCTTCTCGGCGCCGTAGATCAGCTCTTCTGCCAGACGACCACCGTACAGGCTGGAGATCATGGACTCCAGGTGCTGCTTGGAGTGGCTCCAGCGATCCTGCTCGGGCAGGTACATGGTCACACCCAACGCACGACCGCGCGGTATGATGGACACCTTGTAGACAGGGTCATGATCCGGTACCAGACGACCAATAATAGCGTGACCCGCCTCATGGTAAGCCGTCATCTCCTTCTCAGAGTCTCTCATCACCATAGAGCGACGTTCCGCACCCATCATGATCTTGTCCTTGGCCTTCTCGAATTCAGCCATGGAAACCACACGACGACTCTCACGGGCGGAGAAGAGGGCGGCTTCGTTGACCAGATTGGCGAGATCGGCACCGGAGAAACCCGGGGTACCACGTGCAATCAGGGCAGCATTGACATCATCTGCCAACGGCACCTTGCGCATGTGCACCTTCAGGATCTGCTCGCGACCACGCACATCAGGCAGACCGACCACAACCTGACGGTCGAAACGGCCCGGACGCAGCAAGGCAGGGTCCAGTACATCGGGACGGTTGGTGGCGGCGATGACGATGATGCCTTCATGGCCTTCAAAACCATCCATCTCGACCAGCATCTGGTTAAGGGTCTGCTCACGCTCATCGTGGCCACCGCCGAGACCGGCGCCACGCTGGCGACCGACCGCATCGATTTCATCGATGAAGATGATGCAAGGGGAAGACTTCTTGGCCTGCTCGAACATGTCACGCACCCGGGAGGCACCGACACCCACGAACATTTCGACGAAGTCGGAACCCGAGATGGTGAAGAAAGGCACCTTGGCCTCACCCGCAATGGCCTTGGCCAGTAGGGTCTTACCGGTACCCGGAGGGCCAACCAGCAGTACACCGGTGGGGATCTTGCCACCCAGTTTCTGGAACTTGCTCGGATCGCGCAGATAATCGACCAGCTCTTTCACCTCTTCCTTGGCCTCATCGCAGCCTGCGACGTCGGCAAAGGTGGTCTTTATCTGCTCTTCGCTCATCAGACGAGCCTTGCTCTTGCCGAACGACATGGCACCCTTGCCGCCGCCGCCCTGCATCTGACGCATGAAGAAGACCCAAACACCGATCAGCAGTAGCATCGGGAACCAGGAGATAAAGATAGAGGTAAGCAAAGACGGCTCTTCCGGCTTCTCACCAATCACTTTGACATTGTGATTGAGCATGTCGTTGAGCAGCTGGGGATCCGGCGCCGGTATGATGGTGGTGAAGCGTTCACCGGTGCGCTTGACGCCATTAATGACCTTGCCATCCATCCGCACTTCACGGATCTGCTCTTGGGTCACTTCTCTAACGAAGCTGGAATAGTCCAGCTGGCGACTGGTGGTATCGCTGGGGCTGAAGCTATTGAACACCGACATCAACACGACGGCGATGACCAGCCACAGGATTAGGTTTTTCGCCATGTCACTCAAATCAATGACCTCGCAGACTGACAGTTAACGATGAAGGTTAGGGTACTACAGTTTAAAACCGGTAGCCACAATGTAGACTTCTCGTGAACGGGCACGAGACGAGTCTGGTTTACGAATCTTGACAGCAGAGAAAAGCTTACGAATTTCATTGAGATAGGCATCAAACCCCTCTCCCTGGAATACCTTAACCACGAAGCTGCCATTACTGCGCAATACTTGGTTACACATGTCGAGCGCCAGCTCGACCAGGTACATGGCGCGAGCCTGATCTACCTGCTGGGTGCCACTCATGTTGGGCGCCATATCAGACATGACCAAGTCTACCTTGTCCGGACCGACACGGGCCAGCAAAGCGCCAAGTACAGTTTCCTCCCGAAAGTCCCCTTGCAGGAAATCGACACCGGCAATGGGATCCATCGGCAAAATGTCACACGCGATGACCCGTCCATCGTCACCCACCTGCTCAACGGCAAACTGGGACCAGCCACCCGGGGCCGCCCCCAGATCCACCACTGTCATGCCGGTACGGAGCAATTTGTCCTTGCCCTGGATCTCATCAATCTTGAAAACAGCGCGGGAACGCAGCCCCAACTTCTGGGCTTTTTTGACGTATTGATCGTCGAAATGTTCTTTTAACCAGCGGGTTGAGCTGGGGGAACGTTTTTTCTGGGTCATGATTGTCGACTTTAAAAAACCACAAGGGTTATTAGTATTAAGAGCTAAGTGGGGGTAGAATACGCCCCTTTCAACCCTGACTTATGAAGAAATTGCCATGATTCTCAACAATAAACAGAAACAGTACCTCAAGGGCCTTGCCCACAGTCTGAAGCCCGTGGTCCTGCTGGGTCAACATGGTCTGACCGAAGGCGTACTGGCCGAGATCGATCTGGCCCTGAACTACCACGAGCTGATCAAGGTTAAGGTTGCGTCTGAAGATCGTGAGATGAAACAACTGGTTATGGATGCAATCGTCCGTGAAACCGGCGCGGTCAAGGTACAGAGTATCGGCCACGTGCTGACCATCTACCGTCAGGCCAACGAGCCGAAAATCCAACTGCCCCGCAAGTAACAGGAAAGAGCCTCGCTCTTTCCTTCATTTCTCTTCTTCCCAAGTCGCTTGCCAAAGTACTCTCCAGGCCCTTAACCTGCGATGAATACTCGTGGACACTCCACTATGGATCACCATCCGATTCTCACCGAAGATGAACTGGCCATGTTACGGGACTTGGGGAGCAGTCAGGAGACGGCCGCCGGACAATCCCTGAGCGGTTATCTCGCCACCCCCTTGCTCGGACTACTGCAACGTGCCGATCAACTGGTGCTCGAAGCCCGTTTCGCCGGGCATCAACTTCGCTTTCCCCTGCGCTTCACCGAGGGGGACGATGGCTTTGTCGAGCCGCGCATCGCCGCGCCCGTCATCAAGGAGCTGGGTTATCCCCATTTGCGCACCTGGCGCCTCGACCAGGAGGCGCGCCTGAAGGTGGCCGATACCGAGTGTCTGGTGCACAGCTTGTCGCTGGACGGATTAGTGGTGGAAGGCTTGCCCTCCGACCTGACGATCGGCGCCACCCTCAGTGGCACCCTGCTCATTCATGAACTGGCCCCGCTGCCCCTCTGCGCTGAGCTGGTCAGGCACATCCATCAACGCAATGGTGTGCAAGGCTGGGCACTGCACTTCCAGATGGCCAAGCCGGATCTTGAGCAACTGAGTAGCTGGATGTTCCAGCGCCATCAGGATGCCTTCACCCAGGCCTACCAACCCCGCTAAATAGCAACAGGGGAGCCGGGCTCCCCTGTTTCAGACATCACCTCACATCAGAGGTAAGCGACGGCCAGAACCTCGTATTCCACGTCGCCGGCCGGCGTCTTGACGATGGCAACATCATCCACTTCCTTGCCGATCAGGGCACGGGCGATGGGCGAGTTCACCGAAATCATGTTCTGTTTGATGTCAGATTCGTCGTCACCCACGATACGGTAGACAACTTCCTCTTCCGTCTCGCTTTTCAGCAGGGTAACGGTCGCCCCGAAGATAATGCGACCATTGTTGGTAATCTTGGTGACATCGATCACCTGGGCATTGGAGAGCTTACTCTCAATCTCCTGAATGCGGCCTTCACAGAAGCCTTGCTGCTCACGGGCAGCATGGTACTCGGCGTTTTCTTTCAGATCACCATGTTCACGGGCATCTGCAATCGCTTCGATAATCTGCGGACGAAGCTCGCTCTTCAGATAGTCGAGCTCTTGACGCAGCTTTTCAGCGCCGCGAACAGTCATCGGAGTATGATTCATAGTCGAAACCTGGGTTGCTTGAAAAGAGAAGCTGCGGCTATCAAAAAGAGCCGCAGCTATCGGTTCGGATGAGCCATCTTAATATGAAGCCAACACAAAATCCACGTCAGTCCCTGCGAGCAGGATCGCGCTTTGCCATCGACACTACTTCTGCTCAGAGACCCCAATCGGGGCTGATACTGTCGGCTTGCCCTGCATGATGGCGATCTCCACTCGCCGGTTCATGCGCCGGTTTTCCGGGGTGGTATTCAGTGCCAGTGGCTGGGAATCGGCCATGCCCTGCACCACCAGTCGTCCGCCATCGAAGCCGGGCACCTTGATCATCTGATGGGCAACCGCCACCGCACGCTGGGATGAGAGATCCCAATTCGATCGAAACAGCTCATTTTCGGTCGCTATGTTGTCGGTATGACCCGACACGGTTATCTCACCTGGCACATCTTTCAACAAGCTGGCGACTTTGCGAATAACCGGCCAGAACTGGGGCTGCAGGAAGGCTGAACCGGCCGGGAAAGCCGCCCTTTCGCGGATCCGTATGATAATCTGCTGACCCAGCGCCTCCACCTCGATAGCACCATCCTGGATCTGGGCCTTCATCTGCTCCGCCAACTCCTTGGCCAGGGCATTGGACTGCTCCTGCTGTTTCTGCGCCTCCTGTTGGGTGTCGCCCCCCACCAGTTTTTCTTCGCTCTTGTCATGACCTCCGGCCTGATCGGCGTCACCGGGCTGAAAGTCCAGCTCAGTCTGGGTCATGTCTATAGTCTGCTGCATGATGGTATCGATGGGGGTCGGCTCGGGGCGACCCGGCCTGAACTCGAGGGCGATGACAGAAGTTCCCTTTGGAATGTCTTTGACCTCCAGAATGTTCTGCACGCCGAACGCCTTCTCCATGGAACCGGCGATCTGCTTGAACTTCTGCACATCCATCTCGGCAAAAGAGAGCAGCAGCACGAAGAAACACATCAACAGCGACATCAGATCGGCGAAGGTCCCCATGTAACCGGGCAGACCAGGTGGCGGACACTTGCACTTAGCCATGGGGATTACTCGCTGCCATTGTTGCGTTTGGACTGGTTCAGGTAATTTTGCAGCATGGACTGGATCACCCGCGGGTTCTGACCATCCTGAATGCCCATGATGGCGTCCAGCACCAGGCAGCGGCTCAACTGCTCTTCACCGCTGCGCAGCTCCAGCTTGTCGGCGATGGGGATAGCAATCATGTTGGCCTGAATGGCGCCATACAGTGTGGTGAGCAAGGCCACGGCCATGGCTGGGCCTATGGATTTGGGATCGCTCATGTTGGCCAACATGGCCACAAGTCCCACCAGCGTGCCTATCATCCCCATGGCGGGCCCCAGATCACCTAGCGCACGAAAGACCTTGATGGCCAGGATGTGCCGATCAGCGGTGAGCTCGATGTCCTTTTCCATCACACCACGGATAACATCGGCGTCGTGCCCGTCCACCAGCATGTCGATACCTTTTTTCATGAAATCGTTTGGCACTTCGGCGGCTTCCAGCGCCAAGAACCCTCCTTTACGGGCCGCATCTGCCAGTTCAACCGCCTTGATGATGAGGTCGTCGAGCTTGTCACCCTTGTAGATGAACGCCTTACCGGCCACCTTGAACGCCATCAGGAACTGACCGATGTTGAACTTCATCATGCAGATGAAGAGGGAGCCCAGAATGGTGATGCAGACAGAAGGGATATCGATGTACATGCTCATGGGCCCCCCCAGTAGCATGCCGTACACCACGACCCCAAATCCCAGTACTATGCCAATCAGACTACCTAGATCCACATCCCTACTCCTGTCAGCTGAAATTTTTTTATCTGTAGTTTTTTGAATTTTCTGCTATTGGCTCATCAGCGGCAAGGGCCACCACGTTTTTCCTTGTTCACGAGATGGTTTATTATCGGCCACTTTTCCGAGAGTTTAAGCCGACCGCACTTTTCAGCCTCCCCCCTGCCCGTCGTCGATGTTAAGATAAGCCGTTTTTTTCAATCCCCGAGGATGAACATGGCCAGTAAAAAAATCGACCGCCTGAGTTTTGATGCCACTCTGGAAGAGCTGGAAACCATAGTTCATCAACTGGAACAAGGTTCCTTACCACTGGAAGAGGCGCTCAAACAGTTCGAACAGGGCGTTCATCTGGTGCGGGCTGGCCAGCAGAAGCTGGAACAGGCCGAACAGAAGATCCAGATCCTGCTGACTCAGGCCGATGGCACAGAGCAAGCAGTCCCCTTCCAGCCAGAGCAAGGAGAGGAATGAGTGACGCTGGACGATTTTTCCCGTCTGCATCGTCAACGTATTGACGACTGCCTGTCTGCACAACTTGAATCTTTGCCCGCCATGGCCCCGCGTTTGCGCGATGCCATGCACTACGGCCTGCTGCTGGGCGGAAAGCGAGTGCGGCCCTTCCTGGTCTATGCCGTGGGCGAGATGCTGGGTGTCAAGAGCGAGCTGCTGGATGGCCCCGCCGCCGCAGTGGAGTGCATCCACGCCTACTCCCTGCTGCACGACGACCTGCCCGCCATGGACAACGACGACTTGCGCCGTGGTCAGCCGACCGTGCACAAGGCATTTGACGAAGGCACCGCCATCCTGGCCGGCGATGCCCTGCAGACCCTGGCCTTCGCCATTCTGGCCGACCATCCCCTGCCCGACCGGCTTCTGGCCAACCGGGTGCGGATGCTGAGTCGCCTCGCCCGCGCCTCCGGCTACCTCGGCATGTGTGGTGGTCAAGCACTGGATCTGCAGGCCGAAGGCCGCCAGATCAGCCTGTCCGAGCTGGAGCAGGTGCATCGCCACAAGACGGGCGCCCTGATCGAATGCGCCGTGGCACTGGGAGCCCTGTGCAAGCCCGACGTGGACGACGCCACTCTGGCCGCGCTGCAAACGTACGCAGCCGCCATCGGACTGGCCTTCCAGGTGCAGGACGACATCCTCGACATCACGGGCGATACCGCCACCCTGGGCAAGCCGCAAGGCTCGGATCTGGCGCAGGAAAAGAGTACCTATCCGGCCCTGCTCGGACTCGACAATGCCCGTGAGCTGGCTCGCGAACTGCACGGTAAAGCCTTAACAGCCTTGCAATCTTTGCCCTACAATACCGACATTCTGGAATCGTTTGCCGATTACATCATCGAGCGAACCCACTAAACGCTGGATAACAGTAACAATATGAGCGTTGATATAAGCAATTTCCCCAACCTGGCCCTCGCGGATACGCCGGTCGAGTTGCGATCCCTGCCGTTCGATCGGCTGCCCGTGCTGTGCAACGAACTGCGTGAATATCTGCTGCGTTCGGTGAGCCGCTCCAGTGGTCATCTCGCCTCCGGGCTCGGCACAGTCGAACTGACGGTAGCGCTGCACTACGTCTACAACACACCGTTCGATCGACTGGTGTGGGATGTGGGTCATCAAGCCTATCCCCACAAAATCCTGACCGGTCGTCGGGACCGGATGCAGAGCATCCGTCAGAAAGACGGCCTGCATCCCTTCCCCTGGCGCGGCGAAAGCGAGTATGACGTGCTCTCGGTCGGTCACTCCAGCACCTCCATTGGTGCGGCGCTCGGCATGGCAGTCGCTGCCGAGAGCGAGGGCCTGGGTCGTAAAGTAGTGGCCGTGATAGGTGATGGTGCCATCACAGCCGGGATGGCATTCGAGGCCCTCAATCACGCCGGCGATGTCCACAAGGACATGCTGGTGGTGCTCAACGATAACGAGATGTCCATTTCCGAGAATGTCGGGGCGCTGAACAACCACCTGGCCCGCATCATGTCAGGCAAGCTCTACACCAACATACGCGAGGGTGGCAAGAAGGTGCTGGCGGGCCTGCCTCCGGTCAAGGAGCTCGCCAAGCGGGCCGAGGAGCATCTCAAGGGCATGGTGGTGCCTGGCACCCTGTTCGAAGAGTTTGGCTTCAACTACATAGGCCCCATCGACGGCCATGACATCAATGCCCTGGTCGAGACACTGCGCAACATGCGCAACCTCAAGGGACCGCAGCTCCTGCACGTCAAGACCAAGAAGGGCAAGGGTTACGAGCCCGCCGAGAAAGATCCCATCGGTTATCACGGCGTGCCCAAGTTCAATCCGGACGAGTGCACCCTGCCCAAGGCGAGCGGCGGCAAGCCGAGCTTCTCCGCCATCTTCGGCCAGTGGCTGTGCGACATGGCGGCAAAAGACGAGAAGCTGGTCGGCATCACCCCCGCCATGCGCGAGGGCTCAGGGCTGGTCAAGTTCAGCCAGCAGTATCCGGATCGCTACTTCGACGTCGCCATCGCCGAGCAGCATGCTGTCACCTTCGCCGCTGGCCTCGCCATCGCCGACAAGAAGCCGGTGGTCGCCATCTATTCGAGCTTCCTGCAGCGCGCCTATGACCAGCTGATCCACGACGTGGCGCTGCAAGAGCTGCCGGTACTGTTTGCCATCGACCGGGCCGGTCTGGTGGGCGCCGATGGCCCGACCCATCAGGGGGCATTCGACATCAGCTTCCTGCGCACCGTGCCCAACATGGTGGTGATGACGCCGTCCGACGAGAATGAGTGTCGCCAGATGCTCTACACCGGCTATCAGTGCAACCAGCCTGCGGCGGTGCGTTACCCCCGTGGCAGCGGCACAGGTATCGAGGTGCAGACCGAGATGCAGGCGCTGGCGCTCGGCAAGGGCCGTGTCATTCGCGAGGGCAAGGGCACCGCCATACTGGCGTTCGGCACCCTGCTGCAGCAGGCCAGGGCCGCCGCCGAGGCGCTCGATGCCACCCTGGTGGACATGCGCTTCGTCAAGCCGATGGATGAGGCGCTGGTACTGTCGCTTGCCACCAGCCATGACCAGTTCGTGACCATAGAGGACAACGCCATCATGGGCGGTGCCGGCTCTGCGGTGAACGAGCTGCTGATGCGCAATAAGCAATGCAAGCCGGTGCTCAATCTGGGCCTGCCGGATCGCTTCGTGGAACAGGGCACCCAGCAGGAGATCTATGCCCTGCTCGGTCTGGACGAGACAGGCATCCAGCGCAGCATCGAAACCTGGCTGCAAGCCTGACCTGCTGCGAGTTAAAGAGAAAATAAGAGAAGGGCGCCTGATGGCGCCCTTCTTGTATCTTCACTTCTGACCCGAGTTAACCCTTGTAAATCTTCGGGTTGAACACATCCCTTAGCCAGTCACCCAACAGGTTGATGACCAGTACCAGCACCACCAGACAGATGCCCGGGAAGGCGGTGATCCACCAGGAGCCTGAGAAGATGTAGTTGAAGCCGACGCTGATGAGAGACCCCAGCGACGGCTGATCCACCGGCATCCCCAGGCCGAGGAAGGAGAGTGCCGCCTCGCTCATGATGGCGTTGGCCACCTGCACGGTGGAGATCACCAGAATGGGCGACAGGCAGTTGGGCAGAATGTGGCGAAACATGATGCGCGGGGCGCGGAACCCCATCACCTTGGCCGCTTCCACATACTCCTTTTTCTTTTCGGCAAGCACAGAGGCACGTACCGTCCTGGCGTACTGCGGCCACTCGGCGATACCGATGATCACCACCAGCATCATGATGGCGAATTTCGAGTAGAACTCGGAGCCAAAGGTTGCCTGAAAGATGGCGGAGATGATGATCGCCACCATCATGGTGGAGAACGACAGCTGCACGTCGGCAAAGCGCATCAGCAGGCTGTCGATGCGGCCACCGAAGTAACCGGCGATCAAACCGACGACGATGCCGAGCACCAGTTGCAGCCCCACAGCAAACAACCCTATGGTCAGCGAGATGCGGGCACCATAGAGGATGGTGCTCCAGATATCGCGGCCCTGGTTGTCGGTGCCGAGCCAGAAGCGCTCCTCACCCCCTTCCAGCCAGGAGGGCGGCAGTTCGGCATCCATCAGATCGAAACTGGTCTGGTCATAGACGTTGTGCGGCGCCAGCCAGGGCGCCAGCAGCGCCGCCAGTACGAACACCACAAACACGGCGAAGCTGAACATGGCTACCTTGTCCCGCAGGAAATAGTAGACGATGTCAGCGTTCTTGAATCGAGTCCAACGGCTTGGGCTCGCAGTCACAGTGTTAGTCATGTATCACCCCTTGGCGGTCAGGTTGACGGTCGGGTTGATAAACCCGTAGAGCAGGTCGACCAGGGTATTGGTCACCACGAAGATCAGTCCCACGAAGATAACGTAGGCGGTGATCAACGGGGTATCGACCCGGTGGATCGCCTCGAGGAACAGGAAACCGGTACCCGGCCACTGAAACACGCTCTCGGTCAGGATGGTGTAAGCCACCATAGTGCCGATCTGCACACCACCGACGGTAATGACCGGCAGCATGGTATTCTTCAGGGCGTGCTGGTAGTAGACCTTGTTGTTATCCAGCCCCTTGGCGCGGGCGAACTTGACGTACTCGGAAGATAGCTGCTCCAGCATCTCGGAGCGCACCAGCCGGATAAACAGTGGCAGCATGATGGAGGAGAGCGACACCGCTGGCAGGATCAGGTGCTTGATACCATCCCAAGTGAAGAAGCCCGACTCCCAGCCCAGCAGGTTGTAGGTTTCGCCACGGCCGTAAGCCGGCAGCCAGCCCAGCTGAATAGAGAAGAGATACATCAGCATGATGGCGGTCAGAAAGACCGGGATCGAGATGCCGATACTGCTTCCCGCCATGATGAGCTTGGTGGGGATGCTGCGCGGGCGGATCGCCGAATAAACACCGAGTGGAATGGAGACCACCACAATGATCAGCGCAGCGGCAAACACCAGCTCAAGGGTAGCCACCAGCTTGTCGAGTATCACCTCGAGGGCCGGTCGCTTGAAGAAATAGGAAGTGCCCAAATCCCCATGCACCGCATTTTTCAAAAAGCGGCTGTATTTGATGAGGAAGGGATCATTGAGGCCCATCTTCTCACGCAACTCGTGACGCTGGGCTTCGGAGACCGATTGTCCCACCATCTCGCGCAACGGGTCACCCAGGTTGTCCTGGATGGAGAAGGCGACCAGGCTGATGACGAACATCACTATCACCGCCTGATAGAACCGTTTCAGCAGGAATGTAAACATGCTTGTCCTTCTACGTGGCCTGTGTCGTGGCACAGGCTTCTGTTAGTGGGCGGAGTGGCCAGCTGGCCCCCCCGCCCCGTCCTTCCTTGCGACGTTCTCTTACTTGCCGACCACCAGGTCGCCCAAGTAGGGGAATACCATGACGTTGGCTACCGGTGCGATATCCACATTCTTCTTGGCGCCATAAGCTACGTTTTCCCAGTGAAGCGGCACATAAGTGGCATCTTCAACCAGCAATGCTTCAGCCTTTTTCAGCATCTCGGCACGCTTGGCCGGATCGGTCTCGGTGTTGGCATCCATCACCAGTTTGTCAACATCGGTGTTCGCGTTGCCTGCGCAGTTGTACTGGCCCATACCGGTCTTGGCATCTTTGGTAAAGGTCAGGAACTCAAACAGGTTGGCGCTATCTTCGGTATCCGAATGCCAGCCGATCAGCTGCATGTCAGCGGCGCACTTGTCAAACTCGGGCCAGTACTGAGCCACCGGCATGGTCTTCAGATCCACCTTGATATTGATCTTGGCCAGCATGGCAGAGACCGCCTGGGCAATCTTGACGTCGTTGACGTAGCGAGCAGCCGGGGAGATAAAGCTCACCTTGAAGCCATTCTCGTAACCGGCTTCCTTCATCAGTGCTTTCGCTTTAGCCAAGTCATATTGAGGGGTCAGGGCTTCATTGTGACCAACATAGCCTTTCGGGCTCAGTTGACCAGCCGCTGTGCCAAAACCCTTGTTGATCTTCTCAACGATACCTTCCTGGTTGATGGCGTAGTTGATTGCCTGACGCACACGCTTGTCTTTCAGTGCCGGGTTGGTGTTCTGGTTGAGTTCGATGATGATGATGCGGGTACCAGGCAGGCTTACCAGCTGGGTATCCTTACCATTTTTGACTCGCTCCAGATCGTTGGGGGCAACTGGATAGATAATATCCACATCGCCGCCCAGCAGGGCTGCAACACGGGTTGCATCTTCCTTGATCGGCACAACGGTCAGATTTTGGACGTTACCTTTGGAACTCTTGTCCCAGTAGTTAGCATTACGGACGTAATCAAGTTTCACACCTTGCTCGCGAAACTTGACGGCAAAGGGACCGGTGCCAGACACATTGGTCGAGGCGAAGGAACTGCCGTTTTTAACAATCTCAGCCTTGTCCTTACCATCGTTGGTTTTCCCGGTGTAGAACTTGGCGTCCATCGGGAAAAAATAGGTTGCTGTCTGTAGCACCAGTGGGAATGGCTTGGCAGTAATGAAGTCAACAGTGTGATCATCGATCTTCTTCACCTCAGTGATGGGCTCAAAGATCGCTTTGTAGTCGACAGAAGACTTCAAGCGGTCCATGGTCCACACCACATCATCGGCGGTGAACTCATTACCGGAGTGAAACTTGACCCCTTTACGCAAAAAGAAACGTATCGTCTTGTCATCGATGCGCTCATATTTCTCGGCAAGACGCGGCTCGAACTGCATGTCCTGGGTGTAGCGCACCAAGGGATCGAACACCAGATGCGACATCTCCAGGGTCTGACCCGAGAGCTGCTCCTGCGGATCCATGGACGTTGCATCTGACGCTACGCCGACTTTGATATCAGCAGCTGAGACACCGAAGGCGAAACCGGCGGCAACCAGCGCCAGGGCAATTTTGGACAATCCTTTCTTCATCTTGTTCTCCATGCTTTTGGCTTTTTTATTGACAGACAAACCGGCGAGCTGGTGATTTCCTAGCTTGCGATTTCCAGCCCCTCGCGGGACATTCCCTTGAACTCCGGCATGAGGGAGATCAGCTTGCGGCTGTACTCATGCTCGGCATTGGTAAACAGTTTTTCGGTCTCGGCCACTTCCACCAGATGGCCATGCTGCATCACGCCGATGCGATCGCACATCTGGCGGATCACCGGCAGATCGTGGCTGATGAACAGCATGGTGAGCCCAAGCTCCTGCTGCAGATCCTTGAGCAGGTTAAGGATCTGTGCCTGTACCGACACATCCAGCGCCGAGGTCGGCTCGTCGCAGATGAGGAAGCGCGGCCGGGTCGCCAGGGCACGGGCGATGGAGATGCGCTGACGCTGACCACCTGAGAACTCGTGGGGATATTTGACCCCGGCACCACGACCGAGCCCCACATGATCGAGCAGGTCGTTGACTATGCCCTCGATCTGGCTCTCACTGCCCGCCAGCTTATGGAAGCGGATGGGCTCGGCGATGATGTCACGCACCTTCATGCGCGGATTCATCGAGGAGTAAGGGTTCTGGAATACCATCTGCATCTGGCGACGCAGGGGGCGGCGCTCACGCTCACTCTTGAGAGCGGTGAGATCGATCCCCTCGAAGAAGATCTTGCCGGTATCGGGCGGATAGAGGCCTGTAATGGCGCGGGCTATGGTGGATTTGCCGGAGCCCGACTCCCCTACCAGGCCGAAGGTCTCCCCTTCGAAGATCTCGAAACTGATGTTGTTGCAGGCACGCACGTACTGGCGACGACTCGGGAAGATGGAGTCCTTGGTGACGAACTTCAGGTCCACGTTCTCCACCCGCAGCAGGGCCCCCTCATAGGTACGCTCGTCCTGACTCTGGCCAAGCCAATGGGTCTTGAGATCGATATTGGTATCCGGCGCGCTGGCATCCTCGATATAGGAGACCAGCGGGAAACGCACCAGCTTGACGTCGGAGCGGGGCACTGCCGAGATGAGGCTGCGGGTATAAGGGTGATTGGGGTGACCCAGCACCTGTTCGGTGGTACCGAACTCCACCAGATCGCCACGGTACATCACAGCCACCTTGTCAGTGACGTTGGAGACCACCCCCATGTCGTGGGTCACCAGCATGCAGCCCACCTGACGCTCTTTGCAGAGGTTGCGGATGAGCTGGAGGATCTGATCCTGAATGGAGACGTCGAGGGCCGTGGTCGGTTCGTCGGCGATGATAAGCTCAGGATCGCACGACAGCGCGATGGCAATGACCACCCGCTGACGCATGCCGCCGGAGAACTGGTGTGGATACTGCTTGATTCGCAGCTCGGGCTGCGGGATCCCGACCGCCCCCATCAGCTCGAGCGCCTTGGCAAAGGCCGCGTCGCGAGAGAGCTTGGTATTGGCAAGAATGGTCTCCACCAGCTGTTGTTCAACCGTGAACAGCGGATTGAGGGAGGTCATGGGATCCTGGAAGATGAAGCCGATACGGGAACCACGGATGGCCCGCATCTCGTTCTGGCTCTTGCCAGAGATGAGTTCGCCGTTGAGATAGATGTCACCACGGGCGATACGCCCCGGCGGGCTCAGCAGATCGATGACGGCATTGCCTATGGTGGATTTACCGGCGCCAGATTCGCCCACCACGCCGACGATCTCCCCTTTTTCGACACACAAGGAGAGATCTTTGACTGCGGCCAGCACGCCATAGCGGGAGGGGTACTCGATCCGCAAGTTTTTCACTTCGAGCAAGGACATGTTTACCTCTGCGGGGGACATCCGTCCCAAAGAATTCGTCCGTAAATCGGCCGCAGATGCTGGCTGTGCCTGGAGTACTGATATTGAGTGCTTTTATGAGTAATAAACGCTCAATCCATGAGGCAGCGAAACCAGCGATCCGGGCGGGTTTTTTGCATTTTTTTGGAATAACCCGCGAGTAAGTTAGACGGTTTGACCGCGACTGTAAATGATCGGGTTATACAATTTCGCAATACGTTGCCCAGCCAACGGCCATCATAGCAGTCCAAAATAACGATTTTTGTCTCATAGCAAGACTATGTGACTATTATCAGTACTTTTTACTGCTTTTAATTTCAACAAAGACGCAACAGACGGAAATAATCACTATTAGAACAATAGCATTAAGCTTCGAATGAGTAGTGAATATTTATGTGAAATGATTTTTTAACGGCAGCATATGCCGATGAATGAAAAATAAACAGAGCTATATAGGGGGAATGCCAGACTGGCGATCCCCCTTACGAGGAGATTTACCCCAGCCAGTATGCCAGTAATTGCATACAAAACAGGGCGAACAAACCGGCGATGAGATCGTCCAGCATGATGCCGAGTCCACCGTGAATGCGGCGATCAAACCAGGAGATGGGCCAGGGTTTGCACACATCGAACAGGCGGAACAGCACGAAGCCGGCCAACACCCACTCCCAGCCAGCCGGAGCGGCAATCATGGTGACGCCAAAACCTATCACCTCGTCCCAGACGATGGCACCGTGATCCGGCATGCCGATGGCATCGGTAGCGCTCTGGCAGATGCGAATGCCCACCACGAATCCCACTGCCAGCAGGGCGATGAACCAGGGCGTTGCCAGACCACTCACCAGCAGATAGAGCGGGATAGCCGCCAGCGTCCCCATGGTGCCCGGCGCCTTGGGAGAGAGGCCCGAGCCAAACCCCACCGCCAGCAAGTGCAGCGGATTCTTCAGGTTCAGCCTTTTCAGCTCGGGTCTTATCATAAAAAAGGTCATGCGAAGTGATCCCACCCTTTCAGTTGCAGTTCGAGCCCTTGCTCGCCTCTCAGGTAGTCGATACCCGGCTCGCCTGCCACGATGCGACCGATGCGGGTGAACTTGACGCCACAGTTGGCCAGCGCCGTATCCAGCGCCCCGCGATACTCCTGCGGCACGGTAAAGCAGAGCTCGTAGTCATCGCCACCGGCCAGCGCCAGTTGCCAGGCATCCTGCTCGGGCACCGCATCCTGCAACACGGGCGACAGGGGCAGCAGATCGAGATCGATCTGGGCCCGCACCCCGGATGCCTTGAGGATATGGCCGAGATCCGATGAAAGTCCATCTGAAAGATCCAGCGCACTGCTCGCCAGCCCGCGCAGGGCTTGCCCTGCCAGAATGCGGGGATGGGGGTGGTCGAGCCGTGGCAGCACGGCAGCCAGCTGGTTCTCGTTGAGACTGCGCTTACCCAGCAGATGGGAAAGCGCAAGGGCGGCATCTCCCAGGGTGCCGGTGACATAGATGCCGTCACCGACCTTGGCACCGCGGCGCATCAGGGCGCGACCGGCGGGGACGGATCCCTTCACCGAGACGGTGATGGAGAGCGGGCCACGGGTCATGTCCCCACCCACCAGCGCCACGTTGTAGTATTCGGCCAGCTCGAGAAAACCCTCGGCAAACCCGGCGACCCAGGGTTCGTTGATGGCGGGCAGCGTCAGTGCCAGCGACACCCAGCGCGGCTCGGCGCCCATGGCGGCGAGGTCGGACAAATTGACCGCCAACGCCTTGTAGCCAAGATCCACCGGATCCATGTCGGGGAAGAAGTGAACGCCGCTCACTAGCGTATCCGTGCTCACCGCCAGCTGAGTATCGGCCGGCAGGGTCAGCAGGGCGCAGTCATCTCCGGGGCCCATCACCACGTCCTTGCGGGCGTGGGGGACCTTGAAGTACTTATCAATCAGCTCAAATTCACCCATACAGTAAAAAGCCAGCGGTTAGGCTGGCTCCTCTCTTAATGCTGACGGACAGCAGGATCAACGCTTGGCCAGCGTCTTGATCACCTTGTCCAGTACACCGTTGACAAACTTGTGGCTGTCATCGGCAGCAAAGGCCTTGGCCAACTCGATCGCTTCGTTGATCACCACGCGCGGCGGCACATCATCACGACGGGTCAGCTCATAGGTCGCCAGACGCAGGATCGCCTTGTCCACCATGTCCACTTCTTCCAGCGGACGAGAGAGGAAAGGAGAAAACACCTTGTCCAGCTCGTTGCAGTGGAGGGCTACCCCGAACAGCAGATCGCGAAAATAGTTCAGGTCCACACCCTTGGTGTCCTGATCTATTTTGAACTGCTCTTCGATGTCGCCCACGTTGGCCCTGGTCATCTGCCACTGGTAGATGGCCTGGGTGGCGCAATGGCGGGCTTTACGGCGCTCGGACGGTTTCAATGTACTTCTCCTCGTTACACGTCCAACTGTTTCAGGACGTTGATCATTTCGAGCGCGCTCAGTGCAGCCTCTGCACCCTTGTTACCCGCCTTGGTACCGGCGCGCTCGATGGCTTGTTCAATGTTTTCTGTGGTCAACACGCCGAAGGCAACCGGAATTTCATATTCCATCATTACCTGGGCCATGCCCTTGCTGCTCTCGCTTGCCACCAGCTCGAAGTGATAGGTGCCGCCACGGATGACAGTGCCCAGCGCGACTATGGCGTCGTATTGACCACTCTTGGCCAGCTTCTTGATAGCCAAGGGAATTTCGACGGCGCCCGGCACTCGTACCAGGGTAAGATTGCTGTCCTGGACTTGACCTTGACGCTTCAGTACGTCCACAGCACCGTCCACCAAGCTTTCGTTGATGAAGCTGTTGAAACGGGCAACGACAATAGCAACGCGCGCCTCAGGAGCGGCGATATTTCCTTCGATAACCTTCATTGGAAATCCTGTATCTGTGCAATCAAAAGGGGCCGGAGTCAAAAGTGCGCACATTCTAGCACAACAGACCCACGACAAAAACCACAGCCGCGATGGGCGGCCATGATCGCAATGTCATTCGGACGACGCGCTTATTCAGCGACGCATTCAACGACCTCCAGGCGGAAACCGCCTGAAGAGACGAGGGTATTTCTTGGACAGGTTCAGCCGCAGGCGCTGAGCCAGCTACCGAACCCGCTTATTCCCCGACATACTCCACCACTTCCAGGCCGAAACCGCCGAGGGCATGGTATTTCTTCGGCGAGCTCAACAGCCGCATCTTGCCAACCCCCAGCGTCTTGAGGATCTGGGAACCCACGCCGACCCGACGCGATGTGCCTTGCCACTTGGCCCCTTCCGGTGCCAGCCCCTTGTCAGCGGCTTCAAAGCCCTTGACCCGGGCCAGCAGCTCCTCGCCATGGGATTCCGCCCCCAGAATCACCAGCACCCCGCCCTCGCTGGCGATGCGGGCCATGGATTTGGGCAGCGGCCAGCTACGGGCTGCGTGACGGTCGGTCAGCAGCAGATCGCTCAGCACATCGTGCAGATGCACCCGCACCAGCGTCGGCTGGTCGGCCTGAACCTCACCCTTTTTCAGGGCAAAGTGCACCTGATTGTCGATGGTGTCGCGGAAGGTGATGAGATCGAACTCGCCAAACTCGGTGGGCAACTTGCACTCGGCCACTTTCTCCACCGTGGTCTCGTGCTGGTTGCGGTATTCGATAAGGTCGGCAATGGTACCAAGCTTGATGCCGTGCTGCTCGGCGAAGATCTCCAAGTCAGGACGGCGCGCCATGGAGCCATCCTCGTTGAGGATCTCGACGATGACGGAAGCCGCCTCGTAACCGGCCAGCCGGGCCAGATCGCAGCCCGCCTCGGTGTGACCGGCACGGGTCAGCACGCCGCCATCCTGCGCCATCAGCGGGAAGATGTGGCCCGGCTGCACCAGATCGGCCGCCTTGGCATTGGGCGCCACCGCAGCTTGCACTGTCACCGCGCGATCAGCAGCGGAGATACCGGTAGTCACCCCTTCGGCCGCTTCTATGGTGACGGTGAAGGCGGTCGAGAACTGGGCATTGTTGCGATCTACCATCAGCGGCAGCGCCAGCTGCTTGCAGCGATCCCGGGTCAGGGTCAGGCAAATGAGACCACGGCCGTAACGGGCCATGAAGTTGATATCCTCCGGGCGGACACAGGAGGCGGCCATGATGAGGTCCCCTTCGTTCTCCCTGTCTTCGTCATCCATCAGGATCACCATCTTGCCAGCCTTGATATCGGCAATGATTTCCTGGGTTGTGCTCAGCGCCATAGGCTACTCCATCAACATGCTTCTGGGATTGAGCCTGCCGGCTCGGCTTGATACGGGATTATGTTGCTCTAGATGGGGGCACAAGGCCCCATTTCAATCGGAGCGGGATCACAGAAAGCGGTTTTCCCGCGGCATAGGCCGTTACAGGAAGCCGGACTGGGCCAGTTTCTCCAACGTCAGGGACGATGATGCACTGTCATGGGCCTTGCCTTGCATCAGGCGCTCCAGATAGCGAGCTATCTGATCCACCTCGAGATTCACGCGATGACCCGGTTTCCAGCGGGCGATGGTGGTCTCTTGCGCCGTGTGGGGCACTATCGTCAGGCGGAACACGTCCCCCTGCACGGCATTGACCGTCAGGCTGATGCCATCCACCGCAATCGAGCCTTTCTCGGCGATGTAGCGGGAGAGCTCGCCCGGCGCCTTGATCCAGTATTCGATGGCGCGGCCACTGCTGGACTTGCTCTTCACCTCCCCCACCCCGTCCACATGACCGGAGACCAGATGACCGCCCAAGCGGGAGGTGGGCATCAGCGCCTTCTCCAGATTGACGGGATCGCCCACCTTGGCCTTGGCAAAGCCGGTGCGGGACAGGGTCTCCAGCGACACGTCGGCGGTATAGCGCTGGTCACCCAGCGCAACCACGGTGAGGCAGACGCCGTTGGTGGCGATGGAGTCACCCAGTTTGACATCGCTGAAATCGAGGCCAGGTGCGTGCACAGTGAGGGCCATATCCTCGCCTTGGCGACGCAGCTCGGTCAGGGTGCCCACCGCTTCGATAATTCCGGTAAACATGCAGATCACCTTGCTGATAACGGGGCCACACTGGCCCCCGATAAACATTGAGAAATCAGGCTATTTTCGCCGTGATGCGAATGTCCTGCCCCACCAGCCGCACATCCTTGATGTTGAGCTTGGGCGCCTGGAACAGCCGGGTGAGTTCGGGCAGATGGAACAGGCCACGCCCCTCATCCCCCATCAGTCTTGGCGCCTGGTAGAGCACCAGCTCATCCACCAGCCCTTTGTTCAGCAGGGCGCCACACAGCCGCGGCCCTGCCTCCACCAGCACAGAGTTGATGTGCTGCTTGGCCAGCAGCATAAAGAGGCTGACCAGATCCAGCTTGCCGTCCAGCAGCGGCAGCTCCAGTTGCTGCACCCAGGCCGGCCAGTCGCCGGTAGCCTTGTGGCGGGCCAGCAAGACCGGGCCTGTACTCTGGAACAGGGGCAAGTCCGGGGTGAGCCGGTTTTGCGAATCAACGATGACCCGCAGCGGCTGGCGCAGGGTCTCTTTGGGATAGCTGGCCTTGACCGAGGGGGGCAGCTCGTCCCAACGCACGGTCAGCGAGGCGCCATCGGCCAGCACCGTCTCGGCGCTGGAGAGCACCGCATCGTGACGGGCCCGCAGCCGCTGAACATCGGCACGGGCCAGGGGACCCGTTATCCACTGACTCTCGCCGCTTGCCATGGCGGTGCGACCATCCAGGCTGGCGCCGAGCTTGACCGTCACCTGCGGGAAGGCGGTGCGCATCCGTTTGAAAAAGCCCGGATTGAGTGCCTCAGCCTCGGCACTGAGCAGGCCGAAGTCGGTCTTGATACCGGCCTCAGACAACATGCGCAGCCCGCGTCCGCCCACCTCGGGATTGGGATCGACCATGGCGGCGACCACCCGGGTCACCCCGGCCTTGATCAGCGCCTCAGCGCAGGGCGGGGTACGGCCATGGTGGGAACAAGGCTCCAGAGTCACATAGGCGGTGGCGCCACGGGCCTGTTCACCGGCGGCATGCAGGGCATAGACCTCGGCATGGGGCTCGCCGGCACGCTTGTGCCACCCCTCACCGACCACCACACCGGCTTTCACCAACACTGCACCGACACAAGGGTTGGGCGCCGTGGTATAGCGGCCACGGCGGGCCAGTTCGAGGGCCCGACTCATCCATTGGTAATCATCTTGACTAAACATCTGGGCTCCCGTTCAAAGCGATAAAATGGGCGTTGCAGGTTCGATTAGCGCATCGTAATCGGACGTTGGGGAAGCTTGTTTCTCCAACTTGGCGATCTGTTCTACTTCTCCAGCTTGGCGATCTCTTCACCAAATTCACGAATGTCTTCGAAGCTGCGATAGACGGAAGCGAAGCGGATGTAGGCGACCTTGTCCAGGCCCTTGAGCTCGTCCATCACCAGATTACCCACCAGCTGGGAGGCGACTTCGCGCTCACCGGTGGCCCGCAGGCAGGACTTGATGTGATTGACCCCCTTCTCGATGGCCTCCATGCTCACCGGCCGCTTCTCCAGTGCACGCAGTATACCGGCACGCAGCTTGTCTTCATTGAAGGGTTCACGGGAGCCATTGGACTTGATGACACGGGGCATCACCAGCTCGGCCATCTCGAAGGTGGTGAAACGCTCGTGGCAGAGCAGACACTCACGACGGCGGCGCACCTGATGGCCTTCTGCCACCAGACGGGAATCGATCACCTTAGTATCAACGGCACTACAGAAAGGGCAATGCATCTGACCTCCGGCGTTAACTGAAAAGGCACCTGCCCCGCAGGGTCAGGATCTTGGTCGGCCAGTGTAGCACGGCCATCGAAAGCCGGTAAAAGCCCAGAAAAACAATATGTCACCGCAGATGCACTTTAACCGTATCAGCACGTGCGCAGCGCTTCTATGGCCGCCACTGGCAACCAGAGCACTGTATTTGCATCACCCTCGATCAGCGCAACAATGGCCTCTCTCGGGCCTGCTTGCCAGGCCTCAGTCCCATAGAATGCAGCCTGAGAGCGGTTCAGATGCTCAAGGTCATCGTAGGCACGCATCAGAAAATAGGCGTCCGGATCATGCAAGGAGGGGCCATGGCTCACCACATCCATCCCCCAGGCAAGGTGCAAGGGCAGACTCTGCTCGGTGACCAGCCGATGAAAAGCCGCACGGCTCCCGGCCTTGAGCCGATAGCTCCGGATCTCCAGCACTCGCTTCATCACGCTTTCTCCTGCTAAAAATGGTGTAAAAAGGCACACACAGCACCATTCGATCGGCCAGAGGCTCAATCGTCATAGGGCAAGGTGTCGGGATCACACCCAGTGTGATCGGGCGCCGGATCCTGCACAAACTGCACGGCATCGATATGGGTGTGGCCCTGCATCAAGGCCTTGCTCACCCTGTGCATGCCATCCATGACCCGTCCCGCACTGTCCAGAATGATGGGATAGGCGAGATCGGCGGCCAGCATCAGCTGACAGTGCTCTACGATGCTGCGCACCGTGGGTCTGGCCTCGCCGTATCCATACCAGTGCTCAAAATCCAGTTCGGTAATCTGTGCCAGCGGCACAGCTTGCACCGGCAGCCCGCGGCTCCGCCGTACCAGACGGCGCACATCCCATGCCAGTAACCCCTCCGGACTATCGCGAAAATGGTACTAGGCACGGATGGACAAGATCAGATCCTCATCTGTACTCGCGTGCTCGCCTGACATGCTGCCTCCTCTGTCTGCTGAACGAACTCGGCGCCCGTAGCGGGGCCGAAACAGAAAAAACAATGCCACCCGAAGGTGGCATTGGTCTCAAACCGGATTAACGCCGTTATCAGGCATAAACCGGGAAACGACGGCAGATGTCCAGCACCTGCTCACGTACGGTGGCCAGCACGGCATCGTTGTCGTGGTTGTCCAGCACGTCGCAGATCCAGTTGGTCAACTGGATGGACTCGGCTTCCTTGAAACCACGGCGGGTGATGGCCGGAGTACCGATACGCACACCCGAGGTGACGAACGGGGAGCGCGGGTCGTTAGGAACGGAGTTCTTGTTGACCGTGATGTTGGCCTTACCAAGGGCGGCATCGGCCTCTTTACCGGTCAGCTCGCGACCAATCAAGTCCACCAGCATCAGGTGGTTGTCAGTACCGCCGGAGACAATCTTGTAACCACGCTCGATGAAGGTGGCCGCCATGGCCTTGGCGTTTTTGACCACCTGAGCCTGATAGGTCTTGAACTCGGGCTCCAGCGCCTCTTTGAAGGCCACGGCTTTACCGGCAATGACGTGCATCAGCGGGCCGCCCTGGCCGCCCGGGAAGACAGCGGAGTTCAGCTTCTTGTAGAGATCTTCATCGTCAGCGGCGGAGAGGATCAGACCACCACGGGGACCGGCAAGGGTCTTGTGGGTGGTGGAGGTGACCACGTGAGCGTGGGGCACCGGGTTCGGGTAGACGCCAGCGGCAATCAGACCGGCTACGTGAGCCATGTCGACGAACAGATAAGCACCGATTTTATCAGCGATTTCACGCATACGGGCCCAGTCAACGATACCGGAGTAGGCGGAGAAGCCACCGATCATCATCTTCGGCTTGTGCTCAACGGCCAGACGCTCCATCTCGTCGTAGTCAATTTTGCCGGACTCATCGATACCGTAAGGGATGATGTTGTAGAGCTTGCCGGAGAAGTTCACCGGGGAGCCGTGAGTCAGGTGACCACCGTGGGCCAGGTTCATACCCAGCACGGTATCGCCCGGCTGCAGCAGCGCCATGTAAACGGCGCTGTTGGCCTGGGAGCCGGAGTGCGGCTGCACGTTGGCGTAAGTGGCACCAAACAGTTCCTTGGCGCGCTCGATGGCCAGGGTTTCGACCACATCGACATACTCGCAACCACCGTAGTAGCGCTTGGCCGGATAGCCTTCGGCATACTTGTTGGTCAGCTGGGAGCCCTGGGCTTCCATGACGCGGGGGCTGGTGTAGTTCTCAGACGCGATCAGCTCGATATGCTCTTCCTGACGACGGGTCTCGTCTGTGATGGCCTGCCACAGCTGGGGATCATAGCCTGCGATGGTCATGTCACGTTTCAACATCCGTTTATCTCCTGAAAATCGTTTGCGCGTTAGGTGAAGTGGGCAGCGGCATTGTAACGTGAGCGAGATCAAAGAGACAGTCCAACCACCCAAAAATTTGTTTAAACAATGTAAAATGTGTCGTAAATATCGAGGCCCGCGTCGGCCCCCAATCCTCCGCCAGCGTGCCTGCCAAGGCGCTCGTTCCCATGCCTTCTTCCTTGCTGTTCACTACCCCACACCCCAGACAACAGCCACAAACGCAGACAAAAAATAGAAAAAACCAGAACCGGATCATAGATATAGCGATTATTAATAGATAACATCTTTGCGTGACGCAGTGGTTGCCCAGCCAAGATGGAGGCAAAAAATGCCGCGCAAGGCGTTCACCCTTCGCCAGCACACCTGCCGACCAAGGGTGGGTAGGGACGACCGTTTGGCTGAACCGCCCAGCCATCGCTGGCCACCCCATTGCAACACCATGTTCCCGACCCGCTTCCGCCTCGCTCTTTCTTCTCTACACCGGCTCAACACGGGAGTACGCCATGATGGATAACCTGATGCTTTTTCTGATCATATCGGTATTCGCTGTTTTCTATTGGATCTACTATACAGGCAGTCGCAAGAGCCCCTTTACCTATCAGTGGGAGGCCTTGCCCACCTGGGAGCAGTATCTGGCCGCCCATCCGGAGGCCGTCGATGGCGATATCATCTTCTGCATTCATTGCGGCCATCATGAGCAACTGGACGTCGGCCTGCTGCATCAGACCGATTTTCGGCGCCAGCATATCTGCGTCCGTTGCAAGCAGGCGCTCTACCGCGAAGAGCGCTGATCCATCAATCAAGGAACCGCAAGATGACACTATTGACCGCCAGCTGCCTGTGTGGCGCCGTGGCCCTGAGCCTGCCCGACCAGTTCGACTACCTGGGCAACTGCCACTGCTCCGAGTGCCGCAAGTTCTCCGGTGCCGATTACGCCCCGGTCGGCGGGCTGGACGGTGACAAGGTCACGGTTACCCGTGGCGAAGAGGCCATCAGCCGCTTTCAGAAATCCCCCGAGACCACCCTCGCTTTCTGCCGCCACTGCGGCTCCAGTCTGTTCAGCCAGAAGCAAAGCAGCGGCAAGCTGAACCTGCGCCTCGGCATTCTCAACGAGGCGCCGACCCAACGACCCGGTTTCCACATCTTCGTCGGATCCAGGGCGCCCTGGCACGAAATCTGTGATGCGCTGCCGCAGTTCGAGGCCCGCCCCACCGTCTGACGTCGTTACCAACATGCCCTGAAAACGTCGTCTCCGGCGGCGTTTTTGCTGGCCTGTTCGGCGAATTGTCACCTATGGGTTAACTTTTCTGCCAAAGCCGTTAGAATCGGTTTCACTCTGTTTCCCGCTTGCCATCCACGGAGGAAAAATGCAGGAATTTCTGGCCACTAGCGAACGTCGGGCCGAACTGTACTGGTGGTTTGCCACCCTGTTTAGCGCCGAGCTCAGTGATGAACAGATCGCCGAATACGACAGCTACGATGTGCGAAGCTTCCTGAAGAGCCTCTCCACGCTGGATCCCATGCGCCCGGCCGTCACCGAACTCAACGAGGCCATCGCCCGCCTGCTGGTGCGCCCGGATCGGGCCCGAGCCCTGACCGCCGATTTCAAGGCGCTGTTTCTGGCCGCCCCCGCCGTTCAGCCTTATGAGTCCGCCCATCTGACGGTGGCATCCCTGGTGCGCATGCAAGAACGACTGGCACGGCTCGCCATCGACGTCGGCGCCAAGTACCCACAGCCGGTCGATCATCTGGGCGTCGAACTGGATCTGATGGGCAATCTCATTATACGCGCCGCCGAAGCCGCCAGTGCCGATCAGCGTGAATTGTGGCTCGGCGAGCAAGAAGCGTTGTTGCACACTCATCTGCTGGCCTGGTTCCCCCTTTTTGAGGCCGCCTGCCGCGCCGCCGATCCATTCGGCTTCTATGGCGCCAGCGCCCGCCTGCTGGGGGTATTCCTCACCATGGACGCCAACTACCTCAGCCTGGTCAAACCGGCCCGGTCCGCCGACTGAGCCGATGAAAACAGCCCTGTTACTGATCGCCTGCTGGCTGCTGGCCCTGATCCCACAGGAGCAGGGTCTGACCCCCTTGATCAGCCTGCTGTTCAATCCGGATAGAGAGATCTACGGCACGGCCCAGCTCACTGGCTTTGGCGGCATACTGCTGACCCTCTATCTCGCCAATCTGGGGGTGGAAGTGGTGCTGCGCCGTCGTTTTCAGATAGCGGGCATGCTCACCCTGCTGGTCGCCTGGATAGACTTCATCAACGCCAGCGGCAGCGAGGCCCACTGGCTGCTGTTGATCGCCCTCTCCCTGCCCTTCCAAGTGCTAGGCCTGCTGGTGCTGGTGCGCGGCATTCAGGCATTCGGTCGCCAGAAGGGCTGAAAAACCGCCAAAAGTATTACAAATCATGACAGCCGGATCCGAAGATCCCCCGCTATCGCAAGGCGGGTGTGACGAACGACGGTAACATCCGCTTACATTCAGCTCCCATTCAGTTTTGTTGCAACCGTTATAGTGCCGCTCCTTTTCCACCGATACAGGAGCAACCCCATGCCTCCACAGGACGCACGCATCACGGGTCTCGACCTGTTGCGAGGGCTCGTCATCTTCATGGCCGTCTTCGAACACTACACCGGCTACCTCAACTACTGGTATATCGACTTCTTCAACCGGGAACAGGCCCTGTGGGACAGCTTCTATCTGTCGCACAAGGCCATGGCTGGCCATCTGCTGCCCATGGATCACACCACGGCACAGGTCTCGGCCTGGCTCATTCCCTGGGTGAGCCAGATCTATCTGGCCCTCGCGGCCTTCAACCTGAGCCGTCGCGATCAAGCCAGCTTCAAACCGCAGCTGGCCGGCAAGCTGGTGCTGTTTGCCAGCATCATTCTGGTGCTCTATGTCGAGGGACTGGTCATAGCCCCCAACTTCGGCGAGGCCATCTCTTTCTATCCGGTCATGCTGTGGATGTGCCTGCTGGCGCTCTTCTCGCTGGTCTACGCCTGGTTCGGTATGCGCGGCATGCTGCTGCTGACCCTGCTCAGCCTGCTGCTGGATCAACTCGGCGTGCAGACCCTGCTCGGCCACATCGACAGCTGGATGAAGCTGCATGTGCACCCTGACTATGAGCTCGATGCCCGCCTCGATCTCTTCATGGCCAGCGGCTGCTTCGGCTTCCTGTATGGCTGGTGCTGGCATCAGCGTCCCCAGTGGCGGGATCGCCTCAACGGCCTGGTGCTCACCCTCTCTCTCATCGCCCTCGCTGTTTACCTTGTGTTTGGCGAGCGCAGCTCCGTCGAACTCAACGACATCTATGCCAACGAGCATGAGCTGGCGATGGACATGACGGGCCGCGCCGGGATCTGGGGCATGGAGTTTCTGGTGATCGGTGTCGTGCTCTGGTTGCATCAGCGCAACATCCGCCTGTGCTGGCGCCCGCTCAACTGGATAGGCATGTATTCGCTGACCGTTTTCATCTTCCACAAGAGCATCTTCGTGCACCTGTGGGGCCCCTTGCTGCTGTGGTGGACCGCTCGCCAGGGCACCATATTGCCCAACAGCTTCGGCCTCATCATGGCACTCAGTGCCACCAGCGTGTTTCTTATCTACGCCTTCCAGCGCTCCGGTATCATCTGCCACCTGATGGGCATGCATCAAGACAGAGACTGGCTGCGGCTCTATGGCAAGTAGCCGTCGCTGGCTACTACTGGCCCCGGCACTCGCATTGCCCCTGTCTGCCAAGGAGCCGGACAACCTGTGGCAAGTGGGCAGCCAGTGGCAGCTCGGCAGCAATCAGGCCGGGGGCAGTGCCGACGCCAGCATGCAGCTCTGGCTCACCCATGAACGGGAGACCCTGGTTGGCCTGATCTTTGCCGATGGACAGAGTGCGGGACTGGCCTTGCCGCTCTACCAAAAGAGCTTCCTCGCCGTGGGGGTCAGCCCCATGCAGGTGGTCGATCGCACTCGTTTCAGCGCGCTCTGGCGCCTCGGCTGGCAGTTGGATGAGGATCATCAGCTGACCCTGGGCCAGCTCCATGATGTCACCGGTCGCTATGGCCAGATCTGGTATATGGAGCACAGCCTGCCGCTGCCGGCCGCCCTCTCCCTCAACCTCTGGCTAACGCGGGGCAGTCAGGCTCACATGGCAGCTTATGATGCCAACGCGGGTTGGCGGGACTGGGGGCTCACGCTCGAGCGCAGCTGGGCCTGGCAGCAGTGGCGACTGGGCACTGAGCTAGGGGCCAAGCAGTGGCTGATCAAGGAGCATGACTGGCAGCCGGTGGTGAGCCTGACCCTGAGCTATCGCTTCCACTGGTAGCGCCCCCACCACTCCACCTTTGATAAACCAACCCCTGAACACGTCAGGCACCAGAGAGGGGGCACATACAGCCCCTCTCTCTTCCCTCCAAAGCGCTTCATGCCATACTGATAACACCTTAAATGACAATAAAGTCAATTCAGGAACCATCATGTGCGAAGAGACATCCGAATTCATGCCTGCCTCACCAAAAACAGGTCATATGAATCCAAATGAACTGCAGCAACTGTTCGAGCTGGCACCGTTTGGCATAGGTGTGTTCGACCGCCATTTTCGCTGCCGCAGCGTCAATCAGACACTCGCCGATATCAACGGCCTCTCCCGTGAGGATCACTACGGCAAATACTTGCGTGAGATATTGCCGACTCTGGCGCCAGTGCTGGAACCCCTGTTCCAGCAGATCATCAGCAGCAGCGTCCCCCGGGTGACGCTGAGCCTGAGTGGTCAGACAAAGACGCATCAGGGCCAGCAACGGCACTGGCAGGCCATTTACAGCCCCATGCGGGATGAGCAGGGCACACCTGACGGCATCCTGACCATAGTGCGGGATGTGACCGAGCTGGTCGAGGCGCAGCAACGGCTGCAACTGGCCATGAGCGCCGGCCAAGTCGGGGTCTGGGAGTGGTATGTGACAGAGGATCGGCTGCAATTTGATGGCCAGGTTGAGCGTCTGCTCGGGACGCAGGCCCATCAGTTTGAAGGGGGAATGGATCAGTTCATCAAGCGCTTCGACCCGGTCTCGGGGGAGCAACTCAGATCGGCGCTCAAAGGCACGGCCCCCCTTCATCTGACCTTGAGCTATCTGGGGCCCGATCAGGTGCGGGGCTGGATCGATCTTCACACCCTTCACGTGGCGACCCCCGACAGTCTGGGGCACCGCATCATGGGGGTGATCCACGACGCGACCGATCGTTGCATTCAGGAAGACCAGCTGCGCCAGGCCAATGTGGTATTCGAAACCACGGCCGAGGGCATCATCATCATGGATGGCCAGCGCCAGATCATCTCGGTCAACCCGGCCTTCTGCAACATGACCCAATATGAAGCGAACGAGGTCGTGGGCAAGTCGCCGGAATCCATCATGCATCCGCGCAGCCATACCGGTATCGACTACCCCTGGCATACCCTGCAGCCCGGCAGCCATGCCTGGCACGGGGAGATGATATGCCTGCGCAAGGATGGCGGCTACTTCACCTCCTGGCAGCACGTCAGCGCCATCTACGACAATCGCCACAACATCACCCACTACGTGATCGCTTTCTCCGACATCAGCGCCATCCGCAAGGCCGAGGCACAGCTCAATCACCTCGCCTATCACGATCCCCTGACCGAGCTCGGCAACCGCAACCTGTTGCAGGAGCGGCTCGAACTGGAGATCAAGACAGCCCAGCTCAACCGGCAGCGACTCGCCCTGCTGTTCATCGACCTGGACGGCTTTAAGCTAATCAATGACAACCTGGGCCACAGGGCAGGGGATCAGCTGCTCAAGCTGCTGGCCGAACGCATCCGCCTCTGCCTGCACCACAACGACGTTGCCACCCGGCTCGGTGGAGATGAATTTCTGGTGCTGATCCCCTATTTCGAGCAGCAGGAAGAGCTGGAACGGCTCGCCGATCAGCTGCTGGCCCGCCTGCGCGAGCCGGTCGAGCTGGCACACGAGCAGGTCGCCGTCTCCGCCAGCATCGGCATAGCCCTCTACCCTGAACACGCCCAGAACCCGGATGCCCTGGTCAGCGCCGCCGACAACGCCATGTATGAGGCCAAGAGCCGGGGCCGCAACGGCTATCTGTTCTACACCCCCGACATGGCCGAGCAGCTCCGTGAGCGAATGAGCATGGAGCAGGGACTGATCAAGGCCATAGAACAGCATCAGCTCTGCATCATGTACCAGCCACTGACGGACCTGAACAGCAACCGCCTGAGCGGGCTGGAGGCTCTACTGCGCTGGCAACATCCCAACGAGGGCATGATAGCCCCCGCTCGCTTCATCCCGGTGGCCGAGGAGTGCGGTCTGATAGAGCAGATTGGGGAGTGGGTGATGCGCACCGCCTGTCAGCAGGGACAGACTTGGCTGACGGCTGGCCTGGCGGTGCCACGGCTCTCGGTCAATGTCTCGGTGCGGGAGATGCGAACTCCTGGCTATGTGGAGCGGGTCGCCGCCATTCTGGCGGAAACAGGTTTCCCGCCGGATCGGCTGGAGATAGAGGTCACAGAGAGCATCATACAGCGGGTCGATCAGAGCATGCAGCTGTTCACCCGCCTGAAGGCGCTGGGGGTGCAGATCGCCATCGACGACTTCGGGACCGGCTTCTCATCCCTGAGCCTGCTGAAAAGTCTGCCCATCGATCGCATCAAGATAGACCGCACCTTCGTGCAGGCCCTACCGGATGACAAACACAGCCGGGAGTTGTGCCGTACCATCATCAACCTGGCAGACAGCCTGAACATGGCGGTCACCGCCGAGGGGATCGAAACCCAGGCTCAGCGCCAGTTTCTGCAATCCCTGCACTGCCAGGAGGGACAGGGCTATCTGTTCAGCCATCCCTTGACCGAGCCCCATCTGGCCGCTCAACTGGCCCCCAGCAAGGGGGTCTGGTGTTGAGCTGGGATAGAACCGGGCACATCACTTATTCGTTGAACGTCAACCCTAACTCTGTATCCCAAACCTCACTCCGGGCCTGATGCGAATCAGCCAGCAAGGCATCCTGAGGGTAACGTAAGTCGGGCTGTCGAAGCGTCACTGTCACCGGGGGCTTGCGCGCCAGAAATGCATTGCCCATCTGATCGGCAATACGCTCCCGCACTGCTGGCGAGCCGCCCTGCTCGCGAGTCACGGGGAACTCTTTGGGCTGGGGAGCAGCAAGCGCGGCTTCATCAACCAGCGTAGAGGCATCGGACTGCCAGAGGGCGGTGCAAAGGAGCAGGGACAACATAGCTATCTCCATCGATAAAACCGATGTTTTTACGCTATCACCGATGAGTTGTCACGAATGGCACTGTAAGTAACTGTTTCCATCTATCCAAAAGTCTAATTGCCCTCCCTCGCCAAAGGTATAAGTTGTTACTTAATCATTACAAGAATGTATTAAAAGGAGTGACACATGAGCGAGAGCAAGGTCTACCCGATCAAGGCCCACATCAGCAAGGACGCCCTGTTGGACAAGGCAGGCTACGAGGCCATGTACCAGGCCTCGGTGCAGGATCCGGATGCCTTCTGGGGTGAGCAGGGAAAGATCCTCGACTGGATCAAGCCCTATACCAAGGTCAAGAACACCTCCTACGACCCGGGCCACGTCTCCATCAAGTGGTATGAAGATGGCCTGCTCAACGTCTCGGCCAACTGCCTGGATCGCCATTTGGCACAGCGCGGTGACAAGGTCGCCATCATCTGGGAAGGGGATAACCCCGCCGAAGATCGCAAGCTGACCTACCGCGAACTGCACAGCGAAGTGTGCAAGTTTGCCAACGTCTTGAAAGCACAGGGTGTACATCGGGGTGACGTGGTCTGCCTCTATATGCCCATGGTGCCGGAAGCCGCCATCGCCATGCTGGCCTGTACCCGTATCGGCGCCGTGCACAGCATCGTCTTCGGCGGCTTCTCGCCGGAGGCCCTGGCCGGTCGCATCATAGACTCCGGCTCCTCCATCGTTATCACGGCCGACGAGGGGCTGCGTGGCGGCCGCCCGGTCCCGCTCAAGAAGAATGTGGATGAAGCGCTCACCAACCCGGATACCCAGGTCAGCAAGGTGATAGTGCTCAAGCGCACCGGCGGCAAGGTCGCCTGGCATGGCCACAGGGACATCTGGTGGCACGAAGCCATCGCGACCGTCAGCGCCGACTGCCCGCCCGAAGCCATGGGTGCCGAAGATCCCCTGTTCGTCCTCTACACCTCAGGCTCGACCGGCAAGCCCAAGGGCGTGCTGCACACCACAGGCGGCTATCTGGTCTATGCCACCCTCACCTTCAAGTACATCTTTGACTACCACGAGGAGGACATCTACTGGTGTACCGCCGACGTGGGCTGGGTCACGGGCCACTCCTATCTGGTCTACGGGCCGCTCGCCAACGGCGCCACCACCATCATGTTCGAAGGGGTGCCCAACTACCCGGCCACCAACCGCATGAGCCAGGTGGTGGACAAGCACCAGGTCTCCATCCTCTACACGGCACCGACGGCGATCCGCGCGCTCATGGCCAAGGGCCGGGATGCGGTCGAGGGCACCTCTCGCCAGAGCCTGCGCATCATGGGCTCCGTGGGTGAACCCATTAACCCGGAAGCCTGGGAGTGGTACTACCGCACCATAGG
>NZ_CAWNYS010000323.1:0-4424 GCF_963878295.1 Aeromonas sp. HMWF014
GGTATGCGCACCGCCGTCGCGGGTTGGGGTTATCTGAGCGATGACGAGGATCCCGCCGACTGGGGCGCAGATCTGCACTTCGATACGGTACAGGCCCTGCACCACTGGCTACGTTACGAGGTAGCCTGACCCCATGATCCGCCTGGTCACAGGCATTGATGGATCATAAAGGCAGTTTTGTTGCCAAAAGAAACCCAATTGAGCACCACCCGCTGGGGCATAGGGGTACGCAAGGATGCGATGGGAGGTCAGGAGTGATCTCCCATTTTTGCCGTTTGGCAACCGCTAACCGACAGGGACAGGACACCTTTTGACCCAGGCTGCACAAGGGATAACCAGACTGAATTTGCTAGTAAAAACACCCCGTTTTCGCAAGCAAAAAAAGTTATTTAAATTTTCCATGTTCGATCATCAGGCTTGCATTTACCGGATCGGACGCATGAAAACCCACTCACTGTGAGCAGCCACTAACATGGGTCGCAACACCCACAATTTATCCACAGCTAATGCCTTATCCACAGATTGCAAAGCCGGGTAGACCTCACTATCTTGTAGCTCGAACTTAAAATAACACTATATCTTGTGATTCATCGCACAACATGCCCCCGCTCCCGCAGTCGATCACGACCAGGCGGTCAAGGCCGTGCGATGGTTTTTCGGGAATCAACTACAAAGGTCATCAGCCAATGAACTTGTTTGTGACGAAGCGTAACGGCCACAAAGAACCCATCGATCTGGATAAAATTCACCGCGTGCTGGATTGGGCCGCCGAGGGACTCGACAACGTGTCGGTATCCCAGGTGGAACTCAAGTCCCACATCCAGTTCTATGACGGTATCCGTACCGCCGATATCCACGAAACCGTCATCAAGGCCACTGCTGATCTGATCTCCGAGCAAAGCCCGGATTACCAGTACATGGCTGCCCGTCTGGCCATCTTCCACCTGCGCAAGAAAGCCTACGGCCAGTTCGAACCGCCCCATCTCTACCAACACGTCGCCCGTCTGGTAGACATGGGCAAATATGACAAGCACCTGCTGACCGACTACACCCAGGCTGAATTTGAGGCGCTCAACGAGCACCTGGATCACTGGCGTGATATGGACTTCTCCTACGCCGCCGTCAAGCAGCTGGAAGGCAAGTACCTGGTGCAGAACCGCGTCACCGGCGAGATCTACGAGAGCCCGCAGTTCCTCTACATCCTGGTAGCGGCCTGCCTCTTCTCCAAGTACCCGAAAGATACCCGTCTGGACTACATCAAGCGCTTCTACGATGCAGTCTCGACTTTCAAAATTTCCCTGCCGACGCCCATCATGAGCGGCGTGCGGACCCCGACTCGCCAGTTCAGCTCCTGCGTGCTGATCGAGTGTGATGACAGCCTGGATTCCATCAACGCCACCGCCAGCGCCATCGTGCGTTATGTCTCCCAGCGCGCCGGTATCGGCATCAACGCTGGCCGTATCCGTGGTCTGGGTAGCCCCATCCGTGGTGGCGAAGCGTTCCACACCGGTTGCATCCCCTTCTACAAATACTTCCAGACTGCGGTCAAATGCTGCTCCCAGGGCGGCGTGCGCGGCGGTGCGGCCACCCTCTTCTATCCGCTGTGGCACACCGAGGTGGAGAGCCTGCTGGTCCTGAAAAACAACCGCGGCGTGGAAGAGAACCGGGTCCGTCACATGGACTACGGCGTGCAGATCAACAAGCTGATGTACCAGCGCCTGATCAAGGGCGGCGACATCACCTTGTTCTCCCCGTCCGATGCCCCTGGCCTGTACGATGCCTTCTTCGCCGATCAGGACAAGTTCGAGGCACTCTACGTCAAGTACGAGCAGGACCCGGCCATTCGCAAGAAGACCATCAAGGCGGTCGACCTCTTCTCCCTGATGATGCAGGAGCGTGCCGGTACCGGCCGCATCTACATCCAGAACGTGGATCACTGCAACACCCACAGCCCGTTCGATCCGAGCGTGGCGCCGGTACGCCAGTCTAACCTCTGCCTCGAAATCGCGCTGCCGACCAAGCCGCTCAACAACGTGGATGACGAAGAGGGCGAGATCGCCCTGTGCACCCTCTCCGCGTTCAACCTCGGCGCCATCGAGAAGCTGGAAGATCTGGAAGAGATGGCCGATCTCGCCGTGCGTGCCCTGGATGCCCTGCTCGACTATCAGGACTACCCGCTCAAGGCTGCCCAGAAAGGCAGCATGAACCGTCGTACCCTGGGGATAGGCGTCATCAACTACGCCTACTACCTGGCCAAAAACGGCGCCCGTTACTCCGACGGTTCCGGTCTGGCGCTGACGCACCGCACCTTCGAGGCGATCCAGTTCTACCTGCTGAAAGCCTCCGTGCAGCTGGCCCGCGAGTTCGGCCCCTGCCCGGCGTTCAACGAGACCACTTATGCCCAGGGCATTTTGCCCATCGATACCTATAAAAAGGATCTCGACAACCTGTGCAACGAGCCGCTGCACCTGGATTGGGAAACCTTGCGTGAAGAGATCCGCACCGTGGGTCTGCGCAACTCCACCCTGACCGCCCTGATGCCAAGCGAGACCTCCAGCCAGATCTCCAACGCCACCAACGGCATAGAGCCGCCGCGCGGCCTGGTATCGGTCAAGGCCTCCAAGGACGGTATTCTCAAACAGGTGGTGCCCGAGTATCATCGCCTGAAAGATCAATACGAGCTGCTCTGGAAGCAACCTAGCGTCGATGGCTATCTGCAGTTGGTCGGTATCATGCAGAAGTTTGTGGATCAGGCGATCTCCGCCAACACCAACTACGACCCCGCCCGTTTTGAAGGCAACAAGGTGCCGATGAAACAGTTGCTCAAGGATCTGCTGACCGCTTACAAATACGGCCTCAAGACCCTCTACTATCACAACACCCGTGATGGTGCGGATGACGCACAAGCCGATATGCAAGATGACGGTTGTGCCGGTGGGGCTTGTAAAATATAAGCCATTGCAAGATCTGACAACCGGGCGGGAGCGACAAGCTCCCGCTCTCCTGTTTTACCCATTTAATACATTCTGGTAACCATGGCCTATTCAACTTTCTGCCAAACCCAAAACGACCAGCTCAAAGAGCCGATGTTTTTTGGCCAATCGGTCAATGTGGCCCGTTATGATCAACAAAAGCACGAAGTGTTCGAGCGACTGATCGAGAAACAGCTCTCCTTCTTCTGGCGCCCGGAAGAGGTCGATGTCTCCCACGACCGCATCGACTATCAGGCCCTGCCGCCCCACGAGCAGCACATCTTCATCTCCAACCTGAAGTACCAGACCCTGCTGGATTCCATCCAGGGCCGCAGCCCCAACGTGGCACTGCTGCCGCTGGTCTCCATTCCGGAGCTGGAAACCTGGATCGAGACCTGGGCCTTCTCGGAGACTATCCACTCGCGTTCCTACACCCACATCATTCGCAATATCGTCAACACCCCGGCCCAGGTGTTTGACGACATCGTCACCAACGAGCAGATATTGAAGCGCGCTGGCTCCATCAGCTGCTTCTACGACGATCTGATCGAGGCGACCGCGCTCTACAACCTGCACGGTGAAGGGACCCATAGCGTCGCCGGACAGATGCGTACCATCACACTGCGCGAGCTGAAGAAGAAGCTCTACCTGTGCCTGATGAGCGTCAATGCGCTGGAGGCGATCCGCTTCTACGTCAGCTTCGCCTGCTCCTTTGCCTTCGCCGAACGCGAACTGATGGAAGGCAACGCCAAGATCATCAAGATGATCGCCCGCGACGAAGCGCTGCACCTGACCGGCACCCAGCACATGTTGAACCTGATGCGCACCGGCCAGGACGACCCCGAGATGGCCGAGATTGCCGCCGAGTGCGAGCAGGCCTGCTTCGAGATCTTCAAGGAAGCCGCCATTCAGGAGAAAGAGTGGGCCGAGTACCTGTTTCAGGACGGCTCCATGATCGGCCTGAACAAGGACATCCTCTGCCAGTACGTGGAGTACATCACCAACCTGCGCATGAGTGCGGTCGGTCTGCAGTCAGCCTTTGCCGGCGCCAAGCAAAACCCGATCCCCTGGATAAACACCTGGCTGTCCTCTGACAACGTGCAGGTCGCCCCGCAGGAAGTGGAAGTGAGTTCCTACCTGGTCGGCCAGATCGACAGCGAAGTACACGCAGATGATCTCGGTGACTTTGAGCTGTGAGTGACGCCACCAACACGCTGGCCCCTGCCCCGCAGCCTGCAACACAGCAAGAGGCCACACAGGCGCCGCTGGTGCAGACCCGCGACGGTACCCTGCTCGCTTATCCCGGCGAGAGCGTGTTGGAGACCCTGGAGCGCCACGGCCATCATGTGGAGTTCCAGTGCCGCAGCGGCTATTGCGGCGCCTGCCGCACGCCCTTGCTGGCAGGCTCGGTGCATTATGCCAATGTGCCGTTGGCATTCGTCTCCCCAGGCG
>NZ_CAWNYS010000323.1:4434-7729 GCF_963878295.1 Aeromonas sp. HMWF014
CCTGCTGCTGCAAACCGGTTGGTGCCATCCGGCTGGACATCAGGAAAAGCTGACGCAGCAAGCACCACACGCGTTGCCAAACAAAAAGCCGCCGGATTTGACTCCGGCGGCTTTTTTATTGCGGCTATCTGGCTTGACTCACAGCCAGGGGGCGGCGGTGGGCCCCTGGTGCAGGCCCAGCTTCCAGACCCGGCCAAAGTGCTTATAGTGACCGGCGGCCACACCGGCCTCCTCACCCATGCCATGGTAGAGATCCAGGTGCCCCTTCTTCACGGCGCCCCCCACATCCAGTGCGATCAGGAGCCGCAGCTGATGTTTGCCGGTCCAGTTACCCTCTTTGTCGAGCAAGGGGACTTCCGCCAGGATCGGCGTGCCCATCGGCAGCAGGGTCTTGTCAGTCGCCACGGCCGCCAGCGGCAGCAACGGAATGCCGGCCGCCCCGATCACGTCATTGGTGGGACGACGCTCGAAGAAGACATAAGAAGGATTCTGCTCCACCAGCTCCTTGACGCTCTCCTCCGGTTTGCTGTTGGCCCAATCCTTGATGGCCTTCATGGACATCTTCTCCTTGGGCACCTCACCCCGGTCGATCAACACCCGGCCGATACTCACGTAGCCGTGACCATTCTTGCCGCTGTAACCCAGGTATTGCAGCCGATCGTCATCGCCGTAGTGGACAAAACCTGAGCCCTGTACATCCATCAGGAAGTTGTCGATGAGGGATTTGCTGTAACCCAGCTCCAACCCACGGTTGGCCAGGGCCCCCTGATGGATCTCGGCCCGGCTCGGGCAACGGCCACCGCACTTGGGCATGGCATAGATGGGGTACTTGTACTTGGCATCCGGGCGATGACGCACCTCCAGTACCGGCGAGTAATAACCGGTAAACAGCACGTTGCCCATGCGATCGGCGCCACCCATCTGGGCCAGGCTGATGCCGTACTGGGTGATATGGGCCGGGTTGCCGCCATTGGCCACCCAGCGGGAGAGCTGGCTATAAAGCTCGCCATAGCGACGGGTCATCTTGCCGGAACGCTCCAGCACCAGCTGGCTCTGGGGACCAAACTTACTGAAGTCAGCGTGCTGGAGACTGTTGACACCTTCTACCCGCACCAGATCATCCGGCAGGGGGCCGTCCAGATACTGCTTGCCCAGATTGACCGGCACCTCGCAGTTCAGAAAACATCTGGCATCGGGTTTCTTCTTGGGCACCGGTGCTTGCTCAGAGTTGCCCGCACAACCGGCCAGCCCCAGCACTGCGGCGGTCAGCCAGTACGCATGTTTATTCATATGTCCTCATGTAACACCAAGCCTCATGCTTGGCGGGGAAGATGCCAAATTTGCAGGGGGAAAGCAAACGCCATCAGCCCCTTGGCAACAGATTTCTCCTAAGGGGATCTTCTGGGTTATAACAAGGTAACAAGGTGTGAGAGGCCATGGATGGAACAGCTCGAGATCTTCCCGCTGCAGAGCCCCTGCATCGGGGTATGCGAAGTGAACAACAAGGGCTACTGCAAGGGCTGCCTGCGCAACCGGGAGGAGCGTTTCAACTGGCTCACCATGACCCCCACCGAGCAGCAGGAGGTGATACGCCTGTGCCGTGGTCGCAAGGCCCGGGTGGACGCTGCTCGTCGCAAGACACAAGAGGCCATCCAGGCCAGTGAGCAAGAGCAGGCCGGCTGGGACTTTTGACTTTTCCCCACTATCCCCCCTCTTTTATCCCTTTCTCATCCGCCACAAAAAAGCGGCCCGCAGGCCGCCTTGTCAACAATTGCATTTATTTACGTTGCACCACTCAGGCCGTCGCCAGCTTGCCCTGCGCTTCACCGCGCTTGAGCATGGCGTAGGAGACACCGGTCAACAGCGAGCCTGCCGCAATCGCCACGATATACAGCATGACGTTACTGATGGCGTGGGGAATAAAGAGCACGAACAGGCCACCGTGGGGGGCCATCAGCTCGCAGCCAAACAGCATGGAGAGCGCACCGGTCAGGGCGCCGCCGACCATACAGGCCGGGATGACGCGCATCGGATCCTTGGCGGCAAACGGGATGGCCCCCTCGGAGATGAAGCACAGACCCAGCACAAAGGAGGCTTTACCCGCTTCCTGCTCCGCCTTGATGAACTTGGTGCGTGCCAGGAAGGTCGCGATCCCCATCCCCAGTGCAGGTACCATACCGGCCGCCATCACAGCCGCCATCGGGGCGTAGGTTTTGGAGGCCAGCAGACCCACACCAAAGGCATAGGCCGCCTTGTTGACCGGACCGCCCATGTCAAAGCACATCATGGCGCCGAGAATGACACCCAGCAGCACGGCGTTGGCAGAGCCCATATTATTAAGGAATTCGGTCATGGCATTCATGATGCCAGCCACCGGACCACCCACCACGTAGATCATCACCAGACCGGTAAACAGGCTGGCAAACAGCGGAATAATCAGGATGGGCTTGAGCGCTTCCAGGGTCACCGGCAGACGCACCTTGTCACTCAGGTACTTGGCGCTGTAACCGGCCAGAAAACCGGCCACGATACCGCCAAGGAAACCGGCGCCCAGCGAGCTTGCCAACATACCACCAATCATGCCGGGCGCGAGACCCGGACGGTCAGCAATGGAGTAGGCAATGTAACCGGCCAGCACCGGGATCATCAGGGCAAAAGCCGAGCCGCCACCGATCTGCATCAGGGCGGCGGCCAGGGTGCCTTCTACCTTGAACGCTTCAATCCCGAACACGAACGAGAGCGCGATGATAAGACCGCCCGCGACAACCATCGGCAGCATAAAGGAGACGCCGGTCAGCAAATGCTTGTAGGGGCCTGCTTTTTCCTCTTTCTTGGGCTGGTTGACGCCGCTGTGGCGGTACAGTGTCGCCTCGTTCCACGCCTTGTCGAGCTCGGCACGGGTTTTCTTGAGCGCCGCGCCCGTGCTGGTACGATAGACCGGCTTGCCGTCGAAACGGGCCATGTCCACCTCGATATCGGTGGCGAGGAACACCAGATCGGCGGATGCAATCTCCTCGACGGTCAGGGCATTCTGGGCACCGACCGAGCCTTGGGTCTCGACGCGGATCTGATAACCCAGCTGTTTGGCCATGGTCTCCAGCGCTTCTGCCGACATAAAGGTGTGGGCCACCCCGGTCGGGCACGCTGTCACCGCCACGATGCGCTTGCCAGCGGCGGCCGGTTTGGCAGCAGCAGGCGCGGCTTGATGGCGATAGAGGCTGGCACCGCTGGTGGCAGCTTCCAGCAAGGCGGCGGGATCCTGCAGGGCGAGATCCATGCTCCCCTGATAAACCCG
>NZ_CAWNYS010000324.1:0-1922 GCF_963878295.1 Aeromonas sp. HMWF014
CACCTGTTCCATCCAGGTGGTGATCACGGCCTCTATGGCGGGCAGCGGCAGCTCGGGCAGTGTCTTGCCGTGATCGGGCGAGAAGCAGATGACCCGGCTGGTGCCGCGGGCGGCCTCCAGTTTCAGCAGGGGATCCTGGTCGCCATGGGTGGGCGGCGTGTCCTGCATCAGGGCGGCGAAGTCGTTGGTGAAGACGAAGGTGCCCTGATAGTCCGGGTTCTTGTCGCCGGTGACGCGCTGGTTGCCTGCGCAGAGGAAGCAATCCGGATCATGGGAGTGATTCGGCGCCTGACTTATCTTCTCTACCTGGCCCTGCCATGGGCGCTTGGCCCTGTGGGGGGAGACCAGCACGTATTGACCGGTCAGTGGGTTGAAACGACGGTGGGGGTGATCAACCGGGTTGAACATCATCACTCCTCATTATTTGATGAAATGGATAGATTAGCCGCCTGCCGGGCGGACGAAGGAGGGCGAGTGGCACTGGGCATGTTCACGCCTCGTACCCCTGCGGATTGGCGGACTGCCAGCGCCAGCTGTCGGCGCACATGGTTGCGAGATCCCGACTGGCCCGCCAGCCCAGCTCGCGCTCTGCCTTGGCGGGATCGGCCCAGCACTCGGCGATGTCGCCGGGGCGCCTGGGTTCAATGCGATAGGGCAGCGGCCGACCGGAGGCGGCTTCGAACGCCGCGACCATTTGCAACACGCTCTGGCCCTGACCTGTGCCCAGGTTGTAGACGTGCATGCCCCCCTGCCGGGCGCAATGTTGCAGCGCTTTGACGTGTCCCTCGGCGAGATCCATCACGTGGATGTAGTCCCGCACCCCGGTGCCATCGACGGTGGGGTAATCGTTTCCAAAGACAGAGAGAGAGGCGCGGCGGCCGATGGCGACCTGGGTCAGGAAGGGCATCAAATTGTTGGGTATGCCCTGAGGATCTTCCCCTAGGGAGCCGGATCTATGGGCGCCGACCGGGTTGAAGTAGCGCAGCAGCGTCATGCTCCAATGGGGTTCAGCCTGCTGCAGATCCTCGAGGATCTCCTCGATGATCAGCTTGGATCGCCCGTAGGGATTGGTGGCGCTGCGCGGGAAGTCCTCCCGGATGGGCGTGCTGGCCGGATCGCCATAGACGGTGGCTGACGAGCTGAACACCAGGCTGTCGACCCCGGCACGTTTCATCGCCTGCAACAGGGTGAGGGTGCCGCTCAGGTTGTTCTCGTAGTAGTCCAGCGGAATACGGGTCGACTCACCGACGGCTTTCAGAGCGGCAAAATGGATCACTGCGTCGATCTGTTGTTCGGCAAAGATCCGATCCAGCAGGACGGCATCGCGAATATCCCCTTGATAGAAGACGGGTTGCTGGCCGCTGATGGCGGCGATGCGAGCCAGTACGCCCGCCTTGCTATTGCAGAGGTTATCCACCACAACGGGTTTCATTCCCGCTGCCTGCAAGGCCAGACAGGTGTGGCTGCCGATATATCCGCAACCGCCGGTGACCAGAACGTTCATCTTGCTCTCCACTGAAAAAGTGTCTGGAAGGAGTCTAGCCGAGGGGGTGGCGACCAAACTGTGAGCTTGCTTGCAAAACAGTGTAAACGATTACATTATTTTTGGGATTATTCTGGTAGCAGATATGCGCTTCACCCCTGTTTTCAATAGGTTTGCTGGGTATAATGGTGCGCTATTGCACAGTGAAATAAGTGAAAACAGCATGAGCACCATCAAGGATGTCGCCCGTTTGGCCAATGTGTCGGTGGCAACGGTTTCACGGGTGATGAACAACTCCCCCAAGGCCAGCGCCGCTTCTCGCGAGGTAGTGCAGAAGGCCATGGCCGAGCTGGGCTATACCCCCAACGCCAACGCGCGGGCACTGGTGAGCCAGACCTGTGACACCATGGGCGTGGTGGTCGGTGACGTGGCGGATCCC
>NZ_CAWNYS010000325.1:0-4652 GCF_963878295.1 Aeromonas sp. HMWF014
GGCGAGGTCTATGCCGTTGCCAAAGCTGAGGGCGCCACCGCCCGCCATCAGATGCACGTCCAGCTCGGGATGCAGGGCTTGAAAGGCAGGCCAGCGCGGGATCAGCCAGCGCATCAGCAGGGTGGGCTCGCAGGAGATGACCAGCGACTGGGGCTTGCTCTGCTGGCGCAGCGCCTGCACCGTCTCCCGGATCCTGCCCAGCCCTTCCCTGACGGCCTCATGTAGCCTGCTGCCCGCCTCGGTCAGAAAGACCCGGCGCTGGCGGCGCTCGAACAGCCCGATCCCCAGCTCCTCCTCCAGCAGGCGTACTGCCCGGCTGATGGCGCCATGGGTGAGATGCAGCTCATCGGCGGCGCGGCTGAAGTTTTCGGTGCGGGCCGCCACCTCGAAACAGCGCAGTGCCGTCAGGGAGGGGAGGGAGAGGTCTTTCTGTGAGTTATTATCACCATTCATGTCAGAAGTTATCGTTCGTTATTGGTGTGAATGCCAAATAAAATAGCCGATATCTCTCAGCATCAGGACTCTTTTTCATGACCGAACTGTTAGCCGTAGTGGCCATTACCTTCTTTGCCGTCATCAGCCCGGGGCCCGATTTTGCCATGGTGTCGCGCAACAGCCTGCTGCTCTCCCGTCGCACCGGCGTGCTGACGGCGCTCGGCATAGCGGCCGGGGTCTGTGTCCATGTGACCTACACACTGCTGGGGGTCGGCCTGCTGATCCAGCAGTCGCTCTGGTTGTTCAACCTCATCAAGCTGGCAGGGGCTGCCTACCTCATCTTCCTCGGCATCAAGATGTTGCGTGCCAGGCCTGTGACCCATGAGGAGATAGCCAGCCAGCCGACCCTCTCCAGCCTGGGGGCCCTGCGCACCGGGTTTCTGACCAATGTGCTCAACCCCAAGACCACCATCTTCATCGTCAGCCTGTTTATGCAGGTGGTGCGACCGGACACGCCCCTTGGCGTCCAGCTCGGCTATGGTGCCTTCATAGCGCTGGCCCACGCCCTTTGGTTCAGTGCGGTGGCGCTTTTCTTCTCCACCGCGTCGGTACGGGCCCGTCTCTTGGCGGTGCGCCACTGGATCGATCGGGTGTTTGGCGGCTTGCTGGTGGGGTTTGGCATGCTGCTGGCACTGACCCAGCAATCGCGCTGAGGGAGTGGGTGAGTCATACCCCTTATCCACTCTCGACTGTAGGGGCTTGTTTTTCATGCCTTGTGGTCCGCTTTTCGGTAGAATTACCGCTCATTTTGAAGTCAGATGAGGCGCGGTATGACGGTCAAGTTCCAGGCATTTCACAGCATCAAGGCGATCAACAATCGGGAGGTGCTGTTCAACTGGTCCAGGACCAACCCCCTCGGCGCGCTGGATCAGGTGTGGCGCCCGACCCATAGCGACGAGCTGCAAGCGCTGCTGCGCGAACACCCCGGGCGCAAGCTGCGGCTGATCGGCTCAGGCCTCTCCTTCGAACCCATCCACAGCGTCTATGCCGAGGGCAGTCAGGCGCTGCTGGTGGATCTGTACCACCTGCGCGGCCAGCTGGCGAAAACCGCCGATACCGTCACCTATCAGGCGGGTACGCCGCTCGATACCATTTACGCTGATCTCATCGCCATGGAGCGGATGCTGCCCGCATCCCCCGGCGTCATTGGCATCCAGACCCTGGGCGGTGCCCTCAGCACCGGCACCCACGGTCAGGGGCTGCACCAGTCTGCCCTCTGCGATGCGGTGGAGGCGATGACTGTGATGCTGGCCAGTGGCGACATCATTTGCGTGGATCGCACCGATCCGCGCTTCGGCGCCTTCGTGATGGGGATGGGCATGCTCGGCATCCTGCTCGACGTCACCCTGCGTACCGTGCCCAACCGCATCATGCGCTGCACCAAGTTCACCACCGACTATCCCTTCCTGCTGGAACACAATGAGCGGCTCAACCGCGAGCACGGCTTCGTGAAGAGCTGGTGGTTCGCCTGGACCGGCGAGAGCCATATCTGGCTGGTGGATCCCGCCTCCGATGACGAGGTGGCCCGCTACCGCGCCGCTGGCAGCGAGCCGCTGCTGCTGGAGGGCGATATCGACGCCCGCATGAACGCCACCATAGATGCCACCCTGCAGAAGATGGCGAAAGACACCAAGGATGAGGCGCTGGCAGGGGAGCACTTCGAGACGGTGCGCCGTTTCAAGGATGCCTCCGACCTGGTGGGCAACGTCTACCAGATCCTCTGCAAGGGGATCCCGGCGCCCCAGATCAACTGCGAGGTGGCGGTGCCGCTCAATCGCATGACCGAGGCGCTGGAGACCCTGCAAGCGTGGCAGCAGGCCAATCCCGGCGTGTTGCACTACCCCTTTATCCTGCGCTGCACCGGCCCCTCCGAGGCCTGGCTCAGCGCTGCCCATGGTCAGTCGGTCTGCTGGGTGGGTTTTTTGGTCTATCTGGCGGCGGACGGCACCTTCGTCAACGGTTCCATGGAGCAGATGCGCGAGTTGCAGCAACTGCTGGTGCCGCTCGGCGGCATTCCCCATTTTGGCAAGCATCTGGCGATGGATCTCTACGACTTCCCGGCCCTGTTGCCACGCTGGAACGACTTTGTGGCTTTGAAGCGCGAGCTCGACCCTCACGGCCGCTTCGAAAACCGCTGGCTCAGCGACCTGTTTGCCAACCGGTAAGGACCCGACATGACCGATATGCAAGACACCCGTATCCCTGTGACCCTGCTGACCGGCTTTCTCGGCAGCGGCAAGACCACCTTGCTCAACCACTGGGTCAAGCAGCCTGAGCTTGGCGAGTGCGCCGTGCTGATCAACGAGTTCGGCTCGGTGGGGCTGGATCACCATCTGGTGCAGCAGGTGGACGAGCAGGTGGTGCTGCTCGATTCGGGCTGCATCTGCTGCTCGGTGCAAGGCTCCCTGATGGAGGCGCTGCAGGGGCTCTTCATGCGCGCCATCCAGCGAAAAATTAAGCCGTTCAAGCGACTTATCATAGAAACAACCGGCCTGGCCGATCCTGCTCCCGTGCTGTTTACCCTGCGCGAAGAGGGCTTTATCGCCCAGCGTTACCGCTTCGATGGCACTGTGACAGTGGTGGATGCCGGTCATATCGAACAGCAGTTGGCGGCTCAATATGAGGCGGTCAAGCAGGTGGCGCTGGCGGATCTGCTGGTGGTGAGCAAGGGGGATCTGGTGGATGGCGAACAGCTGGCGCGGGTCGAAGCCCAGCTGGCATCCCTCAACCCGGCGGCCCCCATCGAGCGGGTGACTAATGGCGAGTTGTCGCCAGCGGTGCTGGAGAAGCTCGGTGCCTACAACGAGGCGGCGGGGCGCGACGTGCGTCAGCTGCTGGCTTGGCTGCGCACCGAATCCCCGAAGCAGGGGCTGGCCTCGCCGATGCAGCCCAAGATGCAGCCATTCGCCGCCAAGGTGGGCACCGCCGCGCCGACCCATTTCGACCATGGCAACATCGAGAGCTTCTCCCTGCGCATCGGTGAGCCGCTCAAGCCGTCTCGCCTGCTGGCCGCCATCGATGCGGTGCAGGCCCAATATGGCGATGCCCTGCTGCGGCTCAAGGGGATCTTGCAGCTGGAGGGTGAAAGCCAACCTGTGGTGATCCACGGCGTCCATGGCCAGCTCTATCCGTTGCAGGCATTGGGCGACTGGCCTGAGGGCAAGGCCCAGTCCCGGCTGGTGTTTATCGTGAAAAGTCAGGACAAAGCGGGGATCGAGCGGCTGTTCCTTGATACGCTCAAGGCCCCCGAGCCCAGTCTGGAAGAGCGGCTCAAAGCCATGCTCGGCCAACCGGATGCCTGACAGGCTGATATGACCCGCTTGCGTGCGGGTCTTTTTTTATCTGAAGAGGAGGTGGTTGCTCATGCCCGATAGCACACACATGGTGACCCCTGCCCAACGCAAGTGGCTGCCGTTGCTGACGGCGGTCGGCTTCTTCATGCAGACTCTGGATGGCACCATCCTCAACACGGCCCTGCCCAGCATGGCCGAGACCCTGGGCGAGAGCCCGCTGCAGATGCAGTCGGTGATCATCGCCTATATGCTGACGGTGGCACTGCTCATTCCCGCCTCCGGCTGGCTGGCGGACAGGTTCGGCACCCGCCGCATCTATCTGGCCGCCATCCTGCTGTTCACCCTGGGTTCGTTGGCCTGCGCCGCCTCCAATACCCTGCCCATGCTGGTGGCGGCCCGGGTGCTGCAAGGCGTAGGTGGTGCCCTGCTGATGCCTGTGGGGCGCCTCGCCGTGCTGAGGGTCTACAGCAAGCACGAGTTGTTGCGGGTGATGTCGTTCGTCACCATTCCCGGGCTGGTGGGGCCCTTGATCGGCCCGGCACTGGGAGGCTGGCTGGTGGAGGTGGCGAGCTGGCACTGGGTGTTTCTCATCAATCTGCCGGTGGGAATCGTCGGCTTTATCGCCAGCTGGCACTTCATGCCCGACCTGCGGCAAGGCACGGCCAAGTTCGACTGGCAGGGGTTCGTGATGTTCAGTGCAGGTATGGTGCTGGTGTCGGTGGGCTTGCAGGGGCTGGGTGAGCACAGCATCTCCACCGGCTGGGCGCTGTTTGCGCTGATCTTCGGGTTGGCAGCGATGGCGAGTTACTGGCTCTATGCCGCCACTGCCAAGGAGCCACTGTTCAGTCTGGCGCTGTTCAAGAC
>NZ_CAWNYS010000326.1:0-13957 GCF_963878295.1 Aeromonas sp. HMWF014
ACTCCAACCACATCCATGCACTGGCAGCAACAGGGGACCAATCCGGCCTGAGAACTACCGGCATCATACGCGGTGAACCAGAGGCCGTCAGCAACTCAACCTTGAGCGCGGCAAAGGGATGGGGCATGGATCTCATTTTTGTCGACCGCCAGAGTTACCGGCGACGGCAGGATCCGGACTGGCTGGCCCAGTTCGCGGCGCCAGATAGCCTGATAGTGCCGGAAGGAGGCAGCAGCCCGCTCGCCATTCCCGGGGTAGCCGAGCTGGTCGGCGAGGTGCCCTTCTCACCGGATCTCTGGGTGTTGCCCTGCGCCAGCGGCGGCACCCTGGCTGGCCTCATCGCCGGCAAACGGGAACAAGAACGGATCCTCGCCATCGCGGTACTGAAAGGGGCAAGCTTCATCGCCGACGAGGTACGGCGCCTTCACCCGGCCGCGGCCACCACCCCTGGCTGGCAGATAGCGCTGGATCACCATGATGGCGGCTATGCCAAATTCAGCCCGGGACTCTGGCAGTGGGTGCAAGCCTTCAGTGCGCAGACAGGCCTGCCGCTTGAGCCCATCTACAGCGGCAAGGCAATGTGGGGTCTGTTTCGCGAACTGGCCGCCGGGCGCATCCCCCGCGGCAGCCAGATAGTCTTCATCCACACGGGGGGCATGCAGGGACTCGCGGGTTTGAAAGAGCAAGGCCGGATCTGAGGGCGCCCCTGCGGTCACCGATATCAGGCGCCGGCGGGTTCCATCACTAACTGCTCCGGCTCGGCAAACCAGGGCCCCTGCCCGGCGTGGACGCCGAGGTGGCGCAGCATCTTCCACTCGTCGCCGCTCTCCACCCCCACGGCGATGACCCGGGTGCGGGTATTGGCACAGCCTCCCACCAGGCTACGCACCGCCATCTGGTTGACCTGACGGGTGTGGATCTCACGAACCAGACTGGGATGGAGCTTGAGGAAGTTGATCTCGAACTCCTTGATGTATTGGGTGCTCACCACATCCTGGCCGGCATGATCGATGGCCAGCTGGCAACCCAGCATGCGCAGCGCTCGCAACGGCCGCTTGAGCGCCTCGTAGTGGCGGGTCACCTGGGCCTCCGACAGTTGCAGGATCAGCCGTTCGTTGGTGCTGCGCGACAGCTGGAACAGATCGAAGAAGAGCCAGCGCTGGAACTCGCGGTGCAACAGGCTCTGGGCACAGAGAGTCAGGCTGATGGGGCAGCTCTGCTCTGAGCGCTGACGCAGCAGCCACAGGGTCTGCTCCGCCACCAGTCGATCCAGTGGCAACAGCAGCCCCGCCTTCTCGGCCATCGGCATGAAGACACCAGCCTGCAACTCCCGCCCCTGCTCGTCGTGAATGCGGATCAGCAAGTCCTGCTGCAACACCACCTGATCCCGCTCCTGCTGCACCGGCTGGACGTAGAAGTCGATGCCATGCTCCTCGATGCGGCGACCGATCAGGGTGCGCCAGCGTACCGTGCCCTTGCTGCTCTGCTCCTCATCCAACTGCTTTTCGTAGAGGAACCAGCCGGTGTGACCCTGCAGCCGCGCGCTCTTGAGCGCCAGCTCAGCCTCTTCCTGCACCTTGAGCAGGGAATCCTGCGCCTGATAGCAGACGGCGCCGAGGTAGATGGCGGTCTCGACGTTGACCGCCTCGGGCCAGTGCAGCCGTTGCAGGCTCTTGTGCAGCTGACCCGCACCGTCCACCATCTCGCTCTCGGACATGTTGGGCAACAGCACGGCAAACACCTGCCCGGCATAGCGGGCCTGCAGGGCGCCATTGTGCTTGCGCACGAAGGCGGCGATGGAGGCACTCGCCTCCATCAGCAGCTCCTGGCTCTGGCGCCCGCTCAGCTCGGGGTCCAGATCCTCCAGACCGGCGAGCTCGATTAGCAGCACGCCACCGCTCATCACGCTCGCCTCCATGATGGCGCTCTCCAGCCGGTTGTCGAAGAACAGGCGGTTGCCTATGCCGGTCATCTTGTCGACAAAGGCGTTGCTGCGAATGAAGTTGTCGAAACGGCTGCGCTCCTTGCGGGCATCCGCCAGCTCGGCCAGCAGATAGTCGATGGCCTGGCTGGCGGAGACGGGCCACTCATCGGCCGGATCGTGCGCCAGCTTGGTGAGCTTGTTATCAAGGATCAGCTGGGCGCGCTCGGCCAGCAGCTCGGCACCCCGTAGTTGCAGCCTCAGCCAGCGAATGGAGTACCAGAGTCCGAAGATGACGATGAAGACGCCAAGGGAGATGCCGGACATGGCCTGCATGGAGTATTCAAACTCCTTGAACGGCCGCTCCAGTTTGAAGTCGGCCTGCATGTCGGTCTGATGGGAGATGGGCTGGCTGTAGGGGATCAGCAGGCTCTCGTCGGTCGGCTGCTGCACATCGCGAAACCAGTAGACCCGCTGCTTGCCCTGACGGATCTCCAGCTCCACCACATGGGCCGAACGCAACAAGGTTGGCAGCCAACGGGTGAGATCCTGGTGGTCCTCGGCCACCTCCAGCTGCTTGTCGATGATCTCGACCAGAGAGTTGACCTTTTTCTGCTGCAGCTCCATGCCCAGCTCACGAAAGCTGAATACTCCGCCGAGCAGCACCATGGCCATGGCGGCGATCACGCACAGGGTAATAAACGAGACAAGCTGAGTGGTCAGTTTCATGTACCTTTCCGTATGCCCGACAACATCCATGTGGCTTCATCGTATCAGCCAACGCCGAAGCGCGCCTATGGACGAAGATCCCGCTTCTGGAATTCAGCGGGCGAGCATAACCAAATGGGCACAGGAACACCAAGCCTGACGGCAAGCCGGCCATGAAAAATAGCCACAGGGACAGGAAACGGGAGATGGGCGGCGGGATCAGGGATTTTCAGGCAGAAAAATGGTCCCACTAAGGGGACCGAAAGAAACACTCATATCAAAACTAACACTCTGTGCTACTGACAAAAAAACAGATACAGGAGTATTGAACACACGGTGAGTCAAACCGCACGGCTACTGTAGCCGCTTCAGATAAGCTGGACAATTGTCACTTATGACAGGTAAGCGATTGAATCTTCATCAACTGATTTAACAAAGTCTTTATTTATCATGTTGTTATGATTTTTCGTTGCGAGTAAGGAATGAGCAGCTCAAATCGATGTAGCTAATGCACTATGATATTGCCTTTCATATGCATCCCATCTCCACATCAGGCAGGTGTACCTTGCGAAAAATTCCCCCTCTCTGGATCAGTCTGCTGCTGTTCTGCCTGCCCGTGCTGGCGAGCCTGCCCCTCAGCCAATTGCTCGGCAAGCCGCTGGCACGCCATATGTTGCAACAGAAACGGGAGGAAATAGAAGCCGCACTGGTGGAACGACACCTGGCGCTGGATGAGAGTATCAGCACACAGCTGGCCCAGTTCGCCTTCGACTGCGGACCTGAGGACATGGCGCTGCTGCGGGGTCCCCGCTTCTATAACCTCCATATTCGCCTGCAAGGCCTCATCCTAGCCTCCGGGGCGAGCTGCTCCAGCCTGGGGCTCCCCGTCCCCTTTACCACGACCGCACTGCCACCCTATTCCGGGCAGGAGCAATACGGGGTGGCCGCCACCCCCGCACAGTTCAATACCGAACAGGAGCTGATCGCCTACTTCCGACAGAATGGCAATACCGCCTACTGGGTGCTGAACAACAGCTGGAGCCATACGCTACTACAAACCCCCTGTGCCGACTGTTTCTACCTTGAATTCAGCCAACAAAATGGGGACCACGCTACCCCGCTCTTCCCCCGAGGTGACAAAACCATCAAACAGGAAGAGGGCAACCAGAGTTTGAGCTTTCTTGAGTCCGAAAATCAGATAAGGCAGACGTTATGGGCGGGCAAGGCGCTGGAGCACTATGCCCGGCAGCAGGCACGGTACTATGGGCTCTGGTATGGCGCCGCGCTGGGTTCCCTGCTGGTCGCCGCCTACTGGGGGCTGCGCAGCTATCGGCGATCTCTCAAGGGACTGCTGCAAGCCGGGCTGGCCCGGCGGGAGTTTGTCCCCTTCTATCAGCCCATAGTGGATAACCGCAGTCAGCAAGTGGTTGGCTTCGAGGCACTGCTGCGGTGGCAGCGGGAGCGCGAGATGGTGCCACCTGGTGCCTTCATCGACTATGCGGAGGAGCAGGGGCTGATCCTGCCGATGACGGAACAGCTGCTGGAGCGGATCATGACGGATCTTCCCCGGCTGGCACCGGCGCAGTGGGTCAGCGTCAACATAGTGGCCGCTCACATAGAGCAACCCCATCTGCGCACCCTGTTGCAGCGACACGGCTGGCCCTCACCGACCCGGCTCACCTTCGAACTGACCGAGCGCAAACCGATCACCGATATCAAGGCGGCAATCGGCGAGATCACGGCACTGCAGCAGCGGGGCTATCACTTCAAGCTGGATGATTTTGGCACCGGCTATGGGGGCTTCGCCTACCTGCAGCGACTCGGTATCCGCCAGATCAAGATCGACAAGATGTTCGTCGACACCATAGGCACAGACGACCTCAAACGAACGCTGCTGGACTCCATCATCGCCTTCGGCCACGAATCCGGCATGGAGATGATTGCCGAGGGGGTCGAAACCGGGGAACAGGTCGATTATCTGCGCCAGCACGGCGTGCATCTCATCCAGGGCTATGTGTATGCCAGGCCCATGGCCCTTGCCCAACTACAGATTTGGCTGTTGGCGTGGCAACAACACCATGCCGGGGAAGGTTAACGCCGGTATTGCAGTATCTGACCGCGAAAAGGCTGGCTCAGATAGCTCACATCCAACGGCTTATGCTGGCTGTGTGTATAGCCCAGGCTCATCATCAGCTTGCTGAAACGGCCCTGCTGGCCACGGCCCGGATCCACCAGGATCACCTCGCAGTGGGACTTGGCGTGTTGTTCGATAAAGCCGGCCAGCGTCTCGACCTGGCCGCGCTCATAGAGCAGATCACTGCCGATGATGAGATCGAAACGCCCCAGTTCGGTGACAGCGTCTTCCCAACCGGTACGGATAAAGGGGATGATCGCCCCCTTGTTGAGCAGCACATTGGCCGCCAGAAAGGCCCCCGCCTCAGGGTGATAATCGGTGGCCGTGATGTCCGCCAGCCTGTGGTTGAGCACCAGACTTGCCAGGGCTATGCCGCACCCCACCTCCAGGATCCGCAGATCCGCCACCTCGTGCTCCACCATCAGATGGGCCAGCACATTGCCAGAATCCCAAACGATGCCAAACAGCGGCCAGAACGCCGAGGAGATGCCAAGCGCCTCTGCCTCCCCTTCGTCATCAGAGAACTGCTGGTTGTCGCGCAACGTGCAGAGGTGAATGTCGAGTTCGCCAAACTCTATGGTGTGATAACGCAGACGTACAACAGACATGGGAGTCCCTGGTCAAGATGCCGCCAGACCCACAGAAGCATGAATTCGACTGGCATGACCCCATGCTACGCAGTAACCGGACAGATACCTATCTATATCCCGGCCCGACCGAGCAGGCGCGGCAGATTACATCTTGCAACAAAATGATTTTCCCCAGGCAGTACAACTCCCTTTATCATTAGCGGGCTCGCCACCCCCGTGGCGTCGCCGTTTTGCCTCCATACCCCGTCGGCCCCAGCCGCCCCGAGATGAGAACCATTGCCCTATGAAGTCATTTATCCGGCAAGAGATTGCCCTGCCCGTTGGCCTGCTGACCCTGCTCTTTTTCAAGACCCTGGGGAGCAACCTGCTGACAGAGGCCACTCCGCTCGGGATCTATCTTCCGGTATCGGCCGGGCTGCTGGCCATCGTCACCTGGGCCATCTTCTCGGTGGTACGCCACTCTGACGCCCTCGCCATCAAGCTGGGCGAGCCCTTCGGCACCCTGATCCTGACCCTCTCGGTCATCTCGCTGGAAGTGGTGATGATCTCCTCCGTCATGCTCACCGGCGAGCCCAACCCCACCATGGCCCGCGATACCACGTTTGCGGTGGTGATGCTGGTGAGCACGGGTCTGGTGGGCTTCACTCTGCTGTTTGGCGGCTGGCGCTACCACACCCAGAGCTTCAATCTGGACGGGGTCAAATCCTATCTGGTGGCCATCATACCGCTGGCGCTGCTCTGTCTGGTGCTGCCCAACTTCACCCGGGGCGGCACGGTCGGCAGCATGTCGAGCGCCATGTCATGGATGCTGATCATCGTCTCGATCCTGCTCTATGGCGTCTTTCTGCTGATCCAGACCCGCAGCCACAGCCACTTCTTCGTCGACAGCGATCACGAGGATTACGAAGAGTACCACGGCCCGCTGCAGAGCAATGTCTACCACACCCTCCTGCTGCTCGCCTACCTGGTGGTGGTGATCCTGCTGGCCAAGACCCTGGCCATCCCCATCAACTACGGGGTGCATGTCATGGAAGCACCCGCCGCACTGGGCGGCTTTATCGTGGCCTGTATCGTGCTGGCGCCGGAAGCGGTGGGCGCCCTCAAGGCGGCCTTCAACAACCAGTTGCAGCGCGCCATGAACCTCTACTTCGGCTCGGTGCTGGCCACCATAGCTCTCACCGTACCCGCTGTGCTCTTTATCGGTTCCATGCTGGATCAGGAGGTGCGCCTCGGCCTTTCCGCCGCCGACATGGTGCTGCTCTTCACCACTCTCATGGTCTGTAAAGTGACCTTCAGCAGCGGTCGCACCAATGTGCTGCATGGCGCCACCCATCTGGTGCTGTTCGTGGTCTATCTGTTCCTGATGTTCGAGCACGAATAACCGCGTTCAACCAATGTCAGAAACGCAAAGACCGCCCGATTGGGCGGTCTTTTGTTATGGGTGGATAACCCCTTACAGGCTGGGCAGCACCCCGGCCGGGATCAGGTCGTTGTAGCTGGCACGGCCCAGCAGGGCGGCAGCCGCTTCGATATCCGGCGAAAAATACCTGTCCTTGTCGTAGAAGCTCACCTCTGCCCGCAGCCGTCCCTTGGCCAGTTCGATAAGCTCGGTACTACGCAGCGGCGCCCGAAAATCGAGCCCCTGAGCCGCCGCCAGCAGTTCGACTGCCAGAATGCCGCGGGTGTTCTCCGCCATGTCCGCCAGCCGGCGAGCGGCGAAGGTGGCCATGGAGACGTGATCCTCCGGGTTGGCGGAGGTGGGCAAGCTGTCCACCGAGGCGGGATGAGCCAGGCTCTTGTTCTCGGAGGCGAGCGCCGCCGAGGTGACCTGAGCAATCATAAAGCCGGAGTTGACGCCGCCGTTGTTGACCAGGAAGGCGGGCAGGCCCGACATGCGGGAGTCGATCAGCAGCGCCATGCGGCGCTCAGACAGCGACCCGATTTCGGCGATGGCCAGTGCCAGGTTGTCGGCGGCGAAGGCCACGGGCTCGGCGTGGAAGTTACCGCCGGAGAGGATCTCCTCATCCTCGGCAAACACCAGCGGGTTGTCGGAAACCGCATTGGCCTCGCACACTAGCACCTCGGCGGCGTGGCGGATCTGGGCCAGACAGGCCCCCATCACCTGGGGCTGGCAGCGCAACGAGTAGGGGTCCTGCACCTTCTCGCAGCTGTGATGAGACATGCCGATCTCGCTGCCATCCACCAGCAGGTGACGATAGCAAGCCGCCGCATCGATCTGACCGCGCTGACCACGCACCTCATGGATGCGGGCATCGAACGGACGACGACTGCCCAGCGCCGCCTCCACGCTCATGGCGCCGATAGTGATAGCGCCGGCGAACAGATCCTCGGCATGGAACAGGCCTTCCAGCGCAAACGCCGTGCTGGCCTGGGTGCCGTTGAGCAGCGCCAGTCCCTCCTTCGGTGCCAGAGCGATAGGCTCGAGACCCGCGATCTTCAGCGCCGTGGCGGCGTCCATCAACTCGCCCTTGTGGCGGGCTTTGCCCTCCCCGATCAGCAGACAGCTCATGTGGGCCAGCGGTGCCAGATCGCCGGAGGCGCCGACGGAGCCCTTCTTCGGCACTACCGGATAGACTTCGGCGTTGATGAGCGCCATCAGCGCCTCAAGCACCGTCAAGCGGATGCCGGAGAAGCCCCGCGCCAGGGAGTTGACCTTGAGCACCATCATCAGCCGCACTGTGGCGTCATCCATGTAAGTGCCGATGCCAGCCGCGTGGGAGAGCACGATGGAGCGCTGCAATTCGTCGAGCTGCTCCACCGGGATGCGGGTGTTGGCCAGCAGGCCAAAGCCGGTGTTGATGCCGTACACCACGCGGTTCTGCTCGATCACCTTGGTGACCACGGCTGCGGAGGCGTGGATCCCCGGCAGGGCGGCCGGAGCCAGGCTGATATGAACCGGCTCGCGGCTGACACGACGCAGGGTGTTGAGGCAAAGCTTGCCCGGTAACAGATTGAGTTCAAACATCTTATTTAGCCCCTTTGTCCGCTGCGGTCAGCATCGGCAGATCCAGTTTCGCCTCATGGGCACAGTTAATCGCAATCTCGTAACCCGCATCCGCATGGCGCATCACACCGGTAGCCGGATCGTTGCGCAGCACGCGGCCAACACGCCTGGCGGCATCCTCTGTGCCATCACAGACGATCACCACGCCCGAGTGCTGGGAGAAGCCCATACCCACACCACCACCGTGGTGCAGGGAAACCCAGGTCGCACCACCGGCGGTATTGAGCAGGGCGTTGAGCAGCGGCCAGTCGGAAACGGCATCGGATCCATCCATCATGGCTTCGGTTTCACGGTTCGGGCTCGCCACCGAGCCGGAGTCCAGGTGGTCGCGGCCAATGACCACGGGCGCCTTCAGCTCACCATTTTTCACCATCTCGTTAAACGCCAGGCCCAGACGTACCCGATCCTTGACCCCGACCCAGCAGATCCGTGCTGGCAGGCCCTGGAAGGCGATGCGCTCGCGGGCCATGTCGAGCCAGTTGTGCAAGTGTGGATCGTCCGGGATCAACTCTTTGACCTTCTGATCCGTCTTGTAGATGTCTTCCGGATCGCCGGAGAGCGCCACCCAGCGGAAGGGGCCAATCCCCTCGCAGAACAGCGGGCGAATGTAGGCAGGCACGAAGCCGGGGAAGTCGAACGCATTCTTGACCCCCTCCTCCAGCGCCATCTGGCGAATGTTGTTGCCGTAATCAAGCGTGGCAGCGCCACGGGATTGCAGGGTCAACATGGCTTCCACCTGGCGCGCCATGGAGTGGCGGGCCGCCTGGTTAACCTCCTGGGGCGCGGATTTTTGCAACTCGCGCCACTGAGCGACGCTCCAGCCCTGGGGCAGGTAGCCGTGGATCGGATCGTGAGCGGAGGTCTGGTCGGTGACCACATCCGGGGTTATGCCACGGGCCACCAGCTCGGCAAAGACATCGGCGGCGTTGCCGAGCAGGCCGACCGAGACGGCAGTGCCGCCCTGTTTGGCCTCCTCGACCATGGCCAGCGCCTCATCCAGGCTGTGGGCCTTCTTGTCCACGTAGCGGGTCTTGAGGCGAAAATCGATGCGAGTCTCGTCGCACTCGACGGCGATCATCGAGAAACCGGCCATGGTGGCGGCCAGCGGTTGGGCGCCGCCCATGCCACCCAGACCACCGGTCAGGATCCAGCGGCCCGCAGGCTCGCCGTTGAAATGCTGGTTCGCCACTGCGAAGAAGGTCTCGTAGGTGCCCTGCACGATTCCCTGGGTGCCTATGTAGATCCAGGAGCCCGCCGTCATCTGGCCATACATCATCAAGCCCTTCTTATCGAGCTCGTTGAAGTGTTCCCAGTTGGCCCAGTGCGGCACCAGATTTGAGTTGGCGATCAGCACCCGAGGCGCATCCTTGTGGGTCTGGAACACACCGACCGGCTTGCCCGATTGCACCAGCAGGGTCTCGTCTTCCTCGAGCCGGGTCAGCACCTCGACAATCTTGTCGTAGCAGGCCCAGTTGCGGGCGGCGCGGCCGATACCGCCATACACCACCAGGGATTGGGGATGCTCGGCGACTTCCGGATCCAGGTTGTTCATCAGCATCCGCAACGGCGCTTCTGTGAGCCAGCTTTTCGCGGTCAGCGCGGTACCACGGGGGGATCGGATGACCCGGCTCGGATCCTGACGGGGATCCAGGTGTTGCTCAGACATACACACTCCTTGTTTTATCAATGCAGCAGCATGGCGACCTGCCTTCGGCAGGCAGCTACTTGGTTAACTGATGGACCAGCCGGGCGGCCACGCGGGCGCTGCGGTTATCCTGATCCAGGTTCGGGTTGTACTCGGCCAAATCGGCGAGCCGCAGCTTGCCGCTGGCCCGGATATGGGCGATCAGGGGTTCGATGACCGCCAGCTCGACGCCGCGAGCGGCGGGGGCGCTCACCCCCGGCATCACTGCGCCGGGCAAGACGTCGAGATCGATGGTCAGATAGAGGTGATCGCAGCGGGCGATAAAGCCATCCAGCCCGTTCAGAAGCTCGGGCAATTCGGCCAGGGTCATGGCCTCATCCAGCGCATACCAGACCCTCAGCTCATCGGCCCGGGCAAACAGGGCCTGGGTGTTGGCGGTCTCGGCCACCCCGAGACAGGCGTAGTGAAACGGCGTGCCTTGGGCAGCGCACTGCTCGGCGATCTGGAAGAAGGGAGTACCTGAGCTGGCCTGATCTTGCTTCATGCGCAGATCGAAGTGGGCATCGAAGTTGATGATGCCAACCCGGCCCTGGCCAGCCAGATGACGGTTGAGACCGCTCCAGCTGCCGAACGCCACCTCATGGCCGCCCCCCAACACCAGCGGGAAGTGGCCTTCATCCAGCAGGCTTGCCACCCGCTCGGCCAGGCGGGCATGAGCGGCATCGAGATCGCCGTCGTCGCAGCCCACATCGCCGGTATCATAGACAGGTTTGCTCAGATGCCAGGCACTGTTGGCCAGCAGCTTGCGGATCGCCAGCGGTGCACCGGCTGCCCCCACGCGCCCCTTGTTGCGGCGCACCCCCTCATCGCAGGCAAAGCCCACCAGAGCGACGCCGGGTTCGGCTGTTCCGATCAGCGGCCAAGCCTGCACCCTGTCGTGCCAACGCAGGGCAAGTTCGCCATCTTCCGGATCCTGACGCCCCTGCCAAACCGACATATGGGGCTGGCTGAACTTATCCATGCAGCGTCTCCTCGCCGTTGACGATACGGCTCACCAGCTGATCGACGCCAATGAGGTAACTGAGTTCGGCCGGGTGCGCGCAGTTCCAGACCAGGAAATCCGCCAACATGCCGACTCTCAACTGCCCCAGACGCTCCTGCTCGCCGAGCGCGCGGGCGGCGTTGCGGGTCACCCCGACCATGGCCTCGACCGGGGTCAGACCGAACAGGGTACAGGCCATGTTCATGGCCATGCGCAGCGACACAATGGGGGCAGTGCCCGGGTTGATGTCGGAGGAGACCGCCATGGGCACATGGGCCTTGCGCAGGGCTGCAACAGGGGGCAATTTGGTCTCTTTCAGGAAATAAAATGCGGTGGGCAGCAGGGTGGCGACCACGCCGCGGTGGGCCAGCGCCTGGATCCCTTCCTGATCCAGATGCTCCAGATGATCCACCGACAGGGCGCCAAAGTTGGCGGCCAGCGCACTGCCCCCCAGATTGGAGAGCTGCTCCATGTGGCCCTTCACCGCCAGACCGTATTGATCCGCGGCCAGATAAACCTGCTCGGTCTGGGCCAGCGAGAAGCCGATGTGCTCGCAGAAGACGTCCACCGCATCGGCCAAGCCTGCCTCGGCCGCCGCCGGGATGATCTCCTGGCAGATGGTCTCGACCCAGGAGTCAGGATCGTCACGATATTCAGGCGGCACCGCATGGGCAGCCAGCAGTGTGGTCTTGACCCGAATGGGCAGCACCTCCCCCAGTCGGCGGGCAACCCGCAACATCTTGAGCTCATCATCCAGAGTGAGGCCGTAGCCGGACTTGATCTCCACTGTGGTGACCCCTTCCCGGATCAGCGACCTGATCCTGGCTGCCGCCAACGTGAACAGCTGCTCCTCGCTGGCGGCACGGGTGGCCCGCACCGTACTGAGAATGCCGCCGCCCTTGCGGGCGATCTCGGCATAGGGCACCCCTTTCTGGCGCAGCTCAAACTCTTCGGCCCGGCTGCCGGCGAAGATGAGATGGGTGTGACAGTCGATGAGGCCGGGCGTCACCAACTTGCCCTTCATGTCCTGCCAGTGGGCGGGATAAGGGCCTTTGAGATCCTGCATGGGCACCAGGGCGTGGATCTTGCCTTCATGAACGCCGAGGGCGTGGGGTTCCAGCAGACCGTAGTCCGCCAGATCGGGGCGCAGGGTGGCGGGTGTCACGTTGAGCCAGACCCGCTCGCAGTTCAACAGTTCCTTGTTCATACCGACCTCTAAATGTATATACATTAATTTATATCCGATCTTTGTCAGGAAAGAAAGGATCAAATTCACATCTTGATAACAGCGCTGTAATTAGATGTTAAGCACAAAAAAGCCCACCATGAGGTGGGCTCCATTAAAAAGATATGTATATACAATCAACTGAGACTGGTCTTGGAGCTCAGCTTGTAGCGAGAACCCGGCGAGAGCAGGCGGGCATAGGAGACCAGATAACCTTCCGACCAGGTACGGCGGTGCAGCAACAGGCAAGGGGTATCGACCCGCACCTGCAGCAGACCGGCTTCACCGGCGCTCGGTAACACGGCCTCTACCACATGCTCCATCTCGGAGAGAGGACAGACGTCCATCAGGTAGCGATTCGGGGTCTGTTGAGTGAAATCCTGCTCGCCATAACCGGGCAGACGCTCGGCATCGACAAAGCGCTCCTCCAGTTGCAGCGGCTCCCCATCTGCCTGATGGACGATGAGACTGTGGAAGATGGCAGCACCGACTCTCAGCCCGAGCTGGACCGCCACCTTCTCGTCGGCGGCCTGGCGTTGCAGCCGGATCACCCGGGCGCTGTACTGGCTGCCGCGCTCGGCGATCTCGTCGGCTATGTTGCGAATGGCCAGCAAAGGCGACTCGGTGCGCCTGTCCGCCACAAAGCTGCCAGAGCCAGCGGTGCGCACCAGCCAACCCTCGGCCACCAGCTCGCGCAGCGCCTTGTTGACCGTCATCCGGCTCACGGTGAACTGCTCGCACAGCGCGGCCTCGGTCGGGATCCGGTCCCCCGCCTGATAGCGGCGTTCGCGGATCCCGTCCAGGATGTGCTGCTTGATCTGGAGATAAAGGGCTGGTGCCAACGGCAGGTTCCTCAGCGACGGCGGTGGGGCGGACGCATGTCCGGCCAGGCGCGATAAACATCGGGGATCTGCTCCGGCCCGCTGATGCAGAGATCCAGATCGTGCAACAGACCATCCTTGATGCCATAGATCCAGCCGTGCACCGCCAGCTCCTGCCCCTTGCGCCATGCATTCTGGATGATGGTGGTGTGGCAGACGTTGGCTACCTGCTCGGCCACGTTCAGCTCGCACAGGTAATCGAAACGCTCATGCTCATCTTCGATGGCATCCAGCTGTTCACCATACTTGAAATAGACATCCTTGATATTGCGCAACCAGTTGTCGATGAGCCCCAGCTCCTGATTCTGCATCGCCGCCTTGACGCCGCCACAGCCATAGTGACCGCAGATGATGATGTGTTTCACCTTGAGCACCTCGACCGCGTATTGCAGCACCGAGAGGCAGTTGAAGTCGGTGTGCACCACCAGATTGGCAACGTTGCGGTGGACGAAAACATCCCCCGGCAGCAAACCCATCAGCTGGTTGGCGGGAACCCGGCTGTCGGAGCAACCGATCCAGAGGTATTCAGGGGCCTGCTGGGCGGAGAGGGTAGCGAAGAAATTCGGGTCTTCGGCCTTGATCCGTTCCGCCCACTCGCGGTTGTTGGTAAACAGGTCGTTCAACAGTTTCACTATCTGCTCTCCCTACTGTGGCTGTGGCGGCAACATAACATAGACAAGGGTAACCAAGGCAAGGCCGACCAGATACTCACGAAATAAAAACAGGGCCATCAGGCCCTAATGCCGATCAGTTAAGGATCCATTGACCGATCCTTCTGATGTGTGA
>NZ_CAWNYS010000327.1:0-5225 GCF_963878295.1 Aeromonas sp. HMWF014
CTCCCGCGCCCGGCTCGCCGAGCTCGATGAACAGTGGCAGGCCAGTGTGGCCCGCCATGAAGAACGCAAGTCAGAGCAGGGTCAGCAGGGCGGCCTGCTGCGCGAGCTTGAAGCACGTCTGACCACGCTTGACCAAATTTTGGGGGAGCAGATGGTGGGGGCCACCTTGGCGGATCGGCTGCAGGTGACGCCCGAGTGGGCCCAGGCGCTGGACAAGGTACTGGGGCGCTGGCTCACCGCCCAGCCAGGGGACGAGTGCAACCTTGAGCAGAGCGGACTCTGGATTGGCCCTGCCCTGCCCGCGGTTGCCGGTACTTTGGCGGCCCGGCTCGAGGGCGATCACATTCCTGCCTTTCTCAATGCCATTTGGCTGGCGGAAAACCGGGAGGCGGCGCTGGCCCGCCAGCCAGGCCTCTTGGCCGGTGAGTCGGTACTGACCCCGGCGGGAGACTGGTTTGGTTCCAACTGGGCCGATCTTGGTCAGGGTGGGGCGCTCGGTACCCTGGCGCTGCTTGGTGAGCGTGAGCGGTTACACACAGAACTGGCGGCAGGCCGACAGGCACTTGGCCAGTTGAATGAGCAACTGGGCGCGGCCGATGCCGAGCGTGCCCAGCTGCACGGCGCCTTTGAGCTGGCCCAGCGCACGGTGCGTGAGCAGGAGCCGCAGTGGCAGCGACTGCGTGAAGCCTGGAGCCTGCGCGAGGGCCAGCGCCAGGAGCGATTGCAGCGGCTCGGCCAGCTTGGCGAAGAGCTGATCAGGCTGGACAAGGAGCAGGCCGAGGAGGCGCAGCGACTGGCTGCTGCCCTGCAGCAGCTCGAGCTGGATGAAGCGCGGCTTGGCGAGCTGCAGGAGCAGGGTGAGCCGCTGGCTCAGGCGCTGCAACGTGCTCAGGAGCGGGTCACCAGTGCCGAGCGGGCGGTGGAAGAGGCTCGCCTGCGCCGGGAGCAGCAGCAGGCCGGCTGCCAGCGTTTGCAGCTGGAGCTGCAGAATCAGCGCCAGCTCATCACGCTGCGTGAGCAGGAGCTGGCCCGGCTCGGACTGGAATTGGCCGAACTCAAGGCGCCGGGAGCCACACAGGGTCAGGATCTGTCGCCCCTGCTGGCCGAGCAGCGCAACCTGGAAGCGCTGCAACTTGCCTGCCATCAACGGCTGGCTGAGTTGGAGCGCCAGCTGACCGAGCTGGAGCAGACTCGCAGCGCCGATCACAAGCAGCTGGTGACCCTGCAAGAGAAGCTGGCCCAGCTCAGATTGGAGCGCGAACGCAACCTGACCCGCCGTCAGGGGCTGCACGAGCAGTTCGAAGAGTTGGGTGTGCGGCTGGTGGACCTCGATCAGGCGGTGTTGATCGCCGCAGATCGCGGCAAATTGCGCCAGGAGATCCAGACGCTGGAGGCGCAAGTGGAGGCGCTCGGTGCCATCAACCTGGCGGCGCTGGCGGAGTATGAAGAGGCAAAAACCCGCTCAAACTACCTGGAAAACCAGTGCCAGGATCTCGAACAGGCGCTGGAAACCTTGAGCCAAGCCATTAAAAGAATTGATAAAGAAACACAAATACGCTTCCGGGACACTTTCGATAAGGTCAACGAAGATTTAAAATCCCTCTTTCCAAAAGTGTTTGGGGGTGGCAGTGCCTGGCTTGAGCTGACCTCGGATGATCTTTTGGAAGCCGGAGTGAGCATCATGGCAAGACCTCCGGGTAAGAAGAATGCTACCATTGCCCTGCTTTCCGGGGGGGAGAAGGCGTTAACCGCACTTGCGCTGGTTTTTGCCATCTTCAGACTCAACCCAGCACCATTTTGTCTGCTGGATGAGGTGGATGCACCGCTCGATGAAGTGAACGTCGGTCGCTTCTGTTCTCTTGTCAAAGAGATGTCGAGCACAGTACAGTTCGTTTACATCAGTCATAATAAGGTCTCCATGGAGATGGCTGAGCAACTGGTTGGCGTCACAATGCAAGAGCCCGGGGTTTCTCGCATTGTGTCGGTCGATATCGGTGAAGCCGTCGCTTTGGCTGAGCAAAACTAGAAAGAGAAGCAGCTAATGCAGGAATTGCGTTACATCTTGGTTGCCCTGGGCGGTATTGCTATTGCGGCATTGCTCATTCACGGGCTGTGGAGCAACAGAAAGAATCGTCAGGCACCGATCAAAGAGAAACCTCTGGGCCGGATGGAATCCAAATCACGAACTCGTGACAATGACGCCTTCGACAGCGATGGCATTGGTCAGGTGCGCGTGGTCAGTGGCAGCCGTCGTGCCGAGCCCAAGCTCCACAGCGACGAGGCTCGCCAGCCGGATGTCAGCCGCCGTGCGCCCGTCCCCGCCTTCGATGATGAGGATGATGACGCCGAGCTGCCACCCCCCGTGGTGCGCAAGCCTGTCGCTCGCCCGGTTGCCCCGCCCCCCGTCTACGAAGAGGACGAGGAGGAGCTCGAGGCGCCGCTTCAGGCCGAGACAGTAGAGGCAGCGCCTGCTGCGCCGGTACACAAGCCTGCCCAGGTGATCCGTCGTACCCCGGTACACCGTTCACGCCCCCAGCGTGAGCCGCTGTTGCAGCCGCTGGATGATGAACCCCTGGTCGAACCGGCTTATGCCACAGCCCCGACGTTCGGTGTGCGCGAACCGGTTCAGGCGCCGGCACCTGAATACAAGCAGGCCCGTTATGCAGTCCCCGAGCCTGCCTACGAGGAGCCCGTGTATGAAGAGCCCGTCCGTGAGCCGCTGCTCGATACCCCGCCGGTCGAGAAGATCTGGCAGGATGTCTATGTCATCAACCTGATGGCGCGCCCCGGTCACGACCTGCAAGGGGCCACCCTGCTGGCCTCCCTGATGGCGCTGGGCTTCAAGTTTGGCGAGATGGACATCTTCCATCGCCACGAGGATCTCAACGGCAAGGGGGAAGTGCTCTTCTCCATGATCAACATGGTCAAGCCGGGCACCTTTAATCCCTACCGGATGGAGCAGTTCGACACCCCGGGTGTCTCCCTGTTCATGCAGTTGCCGCTGCGCAGCAATGCCGCCTTTGCCTTCGAGCACATGTTGCAGGCTGCCGATCAGCTGGCCAGCGATCTGGATGCCATGCTGACTGACATGGATCGCAGCCCGTTGAGTGACGAGACCATAGCCCGTTACCGGCACGAACTGGCTGCCTACGAGGCCAGTCGCGACTGATACGCCATGCGGGTCGAATGAATAAGAAAGTGCGGTACCCAGGTGCCGCATTTTTGTTTGTGCGGTTAACTTAATTATTTCAACCACAGTCCGAGACTTCTCCATGAGCGAAACCCTCTCCCGCCACCGTCAACTGTGTGAACTGCTCACCGAATATGGCCATCAGTACTATGTGCTGGACGAGCCGACCGTGCCGGATGCCGAATACGATCGCCTGATGCGTGAACTGATCGCGCTGGAAACCGACCATCCCGAGCTGAAGAGCCCGGCCTCACCCAGCGTACGGGTCGGTGGTCAACCTCTGCTCGCCTTCAAACAGGTGCGCCACGAGATCCCCATGCTGAGCCTGGACAACGTGTTCAGCAGCGAGGAGTTGCAGGCGTTCGAGCAGCGCATGAGGGATCGTCTGAAGCAGGAGGTGAGTTTCGCCTTCTGTTGCGAGCCCAAGCTCGATGGTCTGGCGGTGAGCCTGCTCTATGTGGATGGCCAGCTGGTGCAGGCCGCCACCCGCGGCGATGGCACCACGGGTGAGGAGATCACCGAGAACGTGCGTACCATCAAGGCCATTCCCCTGGCCCTGCGGGGTGAGGGTTGGCCAGCCCGTTTAGAGGTGAGGGGGGAAGTCTTTATGCCCAAGGCCGGTTTCGAGGCGATGAATGCCAAGGCACTGGCGGCAGGGGAGAAGGTGTTCGTCAACCCGCGCAATGCTGCCGCAGGCAGCCTGCGTCAGCTCGATTCGCGCATCACCGCCACTCGTCCCTTGAACTTCTACGCCTATGGCGTCGGGGTCGGCGGCGATCAGCTTGGGGATTCCCACTTCGCTCGCCTGTGCCAGCTCAAAGCGTGGGGTCTGCCCATGAGTCAGGAGGTGAAACTCAAGCAGGGGGCGACCGGTTGTCAGGCGTTCCATGATGACATCCTGGCTCGCCGCAGCGAGCTCCCTTACGAGATTGATGGCGTGGTCTACAAGGTCGATGCCATCGCTTTGCAGGAGGCGCTGGGTTTTGTGGCCCGCGCGCCGCGCTGGGCCACGGCTCACAAGTTCCCGGCCGAGGAGGAGATGACCGAGCTTGAGAACGTCGAGTTTCAGGTTGGCCGTACCGGCGCCGTGACCCCGGTGGCCAAGCTGAAACCCGTGTTCGTTGGTGGCGTCACCGTCTCCAACGCCACCTTGCATAATGCTGACGAGATTGAACGGCTCGGGGTGATGATCGGCGATACGGTGATCGTGCGCCGGGCAGGGGACGTGATCCCGCAGATCGTCGCCGTGGTGGAGGCGCAGCGCCCCGTTGATGCCCGCGCGATCCTGTTCCCGACCCAGTGTCCGGTCTGTGGATCGGCGGTGGAGCGGCTGGAGGGGGAGGTGGTGACCCGCTGCTCCGGCGGTCTGTTCTGCGAGGCGCAGCGCAAGGAGGCGATCAAGCACTTTGCCGCGCGCCGCGCCATGGATGTGGACGGCCTTGGCGACAAGATTGTCGAGCAGCTGGTGGACAAGGGACTGGTGAAGACCCCGGCCGATCTGTTCAGCCTCAACGCCATCCAGCTCGCCGGGCTGGAGCGTATGGGGCCAAAATCTGCACTCAATCTGGTGGCGGCCATCGATGCGGCGCGCAGCACTACCTTGCCGCGCTTCTTGTTTGCGCTGGGCATTCGCGAGGTGGGGGAGGCGACCGGGCTCAACCTCGCCAATCACTTCCTCACCCTGGAAGCCCTGCGGGCCGCCACGGTAGAGCAGTTGCTGACGGTGGCGGATGTGGGGGACGTGGTGGCCAAGCACGTCTACTACTTCCTGCGTCAGCCCCACAATGTGGAGGTGTTGGAAGCCCTGCTGGCGGCCGGTATCCACTGGCCGGCCATCGAGAAGAAGGCGGCAAGCGATCAGCCTTTTGCCGGCAAGACCTTCGTGTTGACCGGCACCCTCACCCAGCTTTCACGCAACGACGCCAAGGCGGCGCTGCAGGCGCTGGGGGCCAAGGTGGCGGGGTCGGTGTCGGCCAAAACAGATGTGCTGGTGGCGGGGGAGGCGGCAGGCTCCAAGCTGACCAAGGCGCAGGAG
>NZ_CAWNYS010000328.1:0-3081 GCF_963878295.1 Aeromonas sp. HMWF014
TCGCTACAAGGCCAGAAACACTTCTTGGGTGTTGTATGGTTAAGCCTCACGGGTAATTAGTATGGGTTAGCTCAACACATCACTGCGCTTACACACCCCACCTATCAACGTTGTGGTCTCCAACGGCCCTTTAGGACCCTCAAGGGGTCAGGGATGACTCATCTCAGGGCTCGCTTCCCGCTTAGATGCTTTCAGCGGTTATCGATTCCGAACTTAGCTACCGGGCAGTGCCACTGGCGTGACAACCCGAACACCAGAGGTTCGTTCACTCCGGTCCTCTCGTACTAGGAGCAACTCCCTTCAATCATCCAACGCCCACGGCAGATAGGGACCGAACTGTCTCACGACGTTCTGAACCCAGCTCGCGTACCACTTTAAATGGCGAACAGCCATACCCTTGGGACCGACTTCAGCCCCAGGATGTGATGAGCCGACATCGAGGTGCCAAACACCGCCGTCGATATGAACTCTTGGGCGGTATCAGCCTGTTATCCCCGGAGTACCTTTTATCCGTTGAGCGATGGCCCTTCCATTCAGAACCACCGGATCACTATGACCTACTTTCGTACCTGCTCGACCTGTCCGTCTCGCAGTTAAGCTGGCTTATGCCATTGCACTAACCTCCTGATGTCCGACCAGGATTAGCCAACCTTCGTGCTCCTCCGTTACTCTTTGGGAGGAGACCGCCCCAGTCAAACTACCCACCAGGCACTGTCCGCGAGCCCGATTCAGGGCCCTGCGTTAGAACATCAAACATACAAGGGTGGTATTTCAAGGACGGCTCCAGCGCAACTGGCGTCACGCCTTCAAAGCCTCCCACCTATCCTACACATGTAGGTTCAATGTTCAGTGCCAAGCTGTAGTAAAGGTTCACGGGGTCTTTCCGTCTAGCCGCGGGTACACCGCATCTTCACGGCGAATTCGATTTCACTGAGTCTCGGGTGGAGACAGCATGGCCATGGTTACACCATTCGTGCAGGTCGGAACTTACCCGACAAGGAATTTCGCTACCTTAGGACCGTTATAGTTACGGCCGCCGTTTACCGGGGCTTCGATCAAGAGCTTCGCTTGCGCTAACCCCATCAATTAACCTTCCGGCACCGGGCAGGTGTCACACCCTATACGTCCACTTTCGTGTTTGCAGAGTGCTGTGTTTTTGATAAACAGTCCCAGCCATCTGGTCACTGCGACTCCCAACTGCTCCATCCGCAAGGGACTTCACTGTCAAGAGCGAACCTTCTCCCGAAGTTACGGTTCTATTTTGCCTAGTTCCTTCACCCGAGTTCTCTCAAGCGCCTTGGTATTCTCTACCCGACCACCTGTGTCGGTTTGGGGTACGATGACTTGTAATCTGAAGCTTAGAGGCTTTTCCTGGAAGCAGGGCATCAATGGCTTCACCACCGTAGTGGCTTCGTCTCGTGTCTCAGTGTTGTGTCTCCGGATTTGCCTAGAAACACCACCTACGCACTTTCACCAGGACAACCGTCGCCTGGCCCACCTAGCCTTCTCCGTCCCCCCATCGCAATTACAAGTCGTGCAGGAATATTAACCTGCTTCCCATCGATTACGCCTTTCGGCCTCACCTTAGGGGTCGACTCACCCTGCCCCGATTAACGTTGGACAGGAACCCTTGGTCTTCCGGCGAGGAGGCTTTTCACCCCCTTTATCGTTACTTACGTCAGCATTCGCACTTCTGATATCTCCAGCATACCTCTCGATACACCTTCGCAGACTTACAGAACGCTCCCCTACCACTCACACATAAGTGTGAATCCGCGGCTTCGGTGCCTGGTTTGAGCCCCGTTACATCTTCCGCGCAGGCCGACTCGACTAGTGAGCTATTACGCTTTCTTTAAATGATGGCTGCTTCTAAGCCAACATCCTAGCTGTCTGAGCCTTCCCACATCGTTTCCCACTTAACCAGAACTTTGGGACCTTAGCCGGCGGTCTGGGTTGTTTCCCTCTTCACGACGGACGTTAGCACCCGCCGTGTGTCTCCCGGATAGTACTTACTGGTATTCGGAGTTTGCATGGAGTTGGTAAGTCGGGATGACCCCCTAGTCCAAACAGTGCTCTACCCCCAGTAGTATTCGTCCGAGGCGCTACCTAAATAGCTTTCGGGGAGAACCAGCTATCTCCGAGTTTGATTGGCCTTTCACCCCCAGCCACAGGTCATCCCCTAACTTTGCAACGTTAGTGGGTTCGGTCCTCCAGTTGATGTTACTCAACCTTCAACCTGCCCATGGCTAGATCACCCGGTTTCGGGTCTACACCTTGCAACTAGACGCCCAGTTAAGACTCGGTTTCCCTACGGCTCCCCTATACGGTTAACCTCGCTACAAAATGTAAGTCGCTGACCCATTATACAAAAGGTACGCAGTCACCCCGAAGGGCTCCCACTGCTTGTACGTACACGGTTTCAGGTTCTATTTCACTCCCCTCACAGGGGTTCTTTTCGCCTTTCCCTCACGGTACTGGTTCACTATCGGTCAGTCAGGAGTATTTAGCCTTGGAGGATGGTCCCCCCATATTCAGACAGGATGTCACGTGTCCCGCCCTACTCGATTTCACTTCAAGGTCGTTTTCATGTACGGGGCTATCACCCTGTATCGCTGGCCTTTCCAGGACCATTCCACTAACTTCCAAGAAACTTAAGGGCTAATCCCCGTTCGCTCGCCGCTACTGAGGGAATCTCGGTTGATTTCTTTTCCTCGGGGTACTTAGATGTTTCAGTTCTCCCGGTTCGCCTCTATTACCTATGTATTCAGTAATAGATACCCAGCTTATGCTGGGTGGGTTTCCCCATTCGGAAATCTGTGAGTAATAGCGTCTCTTACCGACTTCTCACAGCTTATCGCAGGTTAGTACGTCCTTCATCGCCTCTGACTGCCAAGGCATCCACCATGTACGCTTAGTCACTTAACCATACAACCCCAAGAAGTGTCGTCGAAACAACGCGTCTTGTTGAAGTACAACAAGGACCAAAATAAATTTTGGTTTTCGCCAAGAAGTTTCCAAAGCACTTGTAACAAATGTTTGAGAACTACTTTTTAAATCAGCTTTCCAGATTGTTAAAGAGCA
>NZ_CAWNYS010000329.1:0-4047 GCF_963878295.1 Aeromonas sp. HMWF014
GGTGAGATGTTTGCCATCAACATTCTCGGGGTCAAAGAAATCATCGAATACGGCAACATCACTCCCATCCCCATGATGCCAAGCTTCATCCGCGGCGTGATCAACCTCAGGGGGGCCGTGGTCTCGGTGGTGGACCTCAACGCTCGCTTTGGCAATGCCCCCTCCAGCATCACCCGCCGTAGTTGCATCGTCATCATCGAAGGGATGCACCCGGATGATCCCGAGCACGGCAATCAGGACATTGGGGTCGTGGTGGATTCGGTCTCGGAAGTACTGACCATTCCCTGCAACGAGATAGAGCCACCGCCCAGTTTTGGCGCCCGCATCCGGGCCGATTTCATCAGCGGTATGGGCAAGGTGAATGGCAAGTTCGTCATCCTCATCAATACCGAGAAGGTGCTCTCCATCGACGAGATGACACAACTAAGTGAACTGACCCAGCAGCAGGAACGGCTGCTGGAACAGAAACAGCCAACGCCATAACCCAAACATCATCAACAACAACGAGAGTGTCGCTCACACCACACAGCAATGACATGTCGCACAAGGATCAGGCCCATGACTCAATCATTCTTTGGCAATCTCTTCGGCAACGGTAGCGCTCATACCTTGCAACAAGCACAACTGACCCAGTTGATCGGGGCTACTCGCACTATTTCGCAGGGGATCGCGCAGGGTGAACAGCCGTTCCTACTAGAATTGGGCACACTGGATGGCCCGCTGCGGGAACTCTGTCAGGAGTTCAACCAGGTAATCACGCTGCTTGGCCAGCGGCTCAACAGCGGGCTGGCGGCCATCAGCGCCAACCAGGCCCTGTATGACGAGAACCTGCGGGTGCGCAAGGCTCTGGATGGTGCCTCGACCAATGTGATGATCGCCGATACCAACCTCGACATCGTCTACATGAATGAAGCCGTGCTCGCCATGCTGGGGCAGGCGGAGTCCGACATCCGCAAGGATCTGCCCAACTTCGATACCAGACAGCTGATGGGCAAGAATATAGACACCTTTCACAAGGATCCGTCCCACCAGCGCAGCATGCTGGCCAAGCTGGACAAAACCTACCGCACGCAGATCTCGGTCGGTGGCCGCATCTTCTCCCTGATCGCCAACCCTGTCTTCAACGACAGCGGAGAGCGGCTCGGTTCAGTGGTGGAGTGGGCAGATCGCACCAAGGAGATCGCCATCGAAAATGAGGTGAAAGCGGCCAACGCGGCGGCCAAACTCGCCGCCGCCGAAAGCCTGCGAGTCAAGAGAGCACTGGATGGCGCCAGTACCAACGTGATGATTGCCGACACAGATTTGAACATCATCTACATGAACGAATCGGTCAAGGAGATGCTTAGCCTAGCCGAATCCGACATCAAGAAGGATCTCTTCAGCTTCAATTCGTCCACCCTGATGGGGGCCAACATCGACAGTTTTCACAAGAATCCCGGCCATCAGCGCGGCATGCTGGCCAAGCTGAGCAATACCTACAAGACCCAGATCCTGCTCGGTGGCCGCACCTTCTCGCTCATTGCCAACCCAGTGTTCAGCGATGATGGCGAGCGGCTGGGCTCCGTGGTCGAGTGGTCTGATCGCACCAAGGAGGTCGCGATCGAGCGGGAGATGTCGGAGATTGTGCAGGCGGTGATCAACGGGGAGCTGCACAAACGCATGGATCTGGTGGGCAAGAGTGGTTTCTTCCAGACCCTGGGGGAAGGCATCAACCGCATCGCAGAGGTGATAGACACCAGTCTCAACGACGTGATCCGGGTGGTGCAATGCCTGGCTCGGGGAGATCTGACCCAAACGATCGTGGCCGACTACCCCGGGGTATTTGGCACTACCAAGGACTCCCTCAATCAAACCATCATCTCGCTGACCAACATAGTGACCGAGGTGCGGAGCGCGTCCGATAACCTCTCCAGTGCCTCGGAACAAGTCAGCGCCACCGCCCAATCTATCAGTCAGTCGAGCAGTGAGCAGGCATCCAGCATGGAGGAGACCAGCGCCTCCATCGAGCAGATGAGTGCCAGCATCAACCAGAACACAGACAACGCTCAGGTCACGGATGGCATGGCCAGCAAAGCGGCCAAGGAGGCCGTGGAAGGCGGTGAAGCAGTCAAGCTCACGGTCGATGCCATGAAACAGATCGCCAAACGAATCGGCATCATTGATGACATCGCTTACCAGACCAATCTATTGGCCCTCAACGCCGCCATCGAAGCCGCCCGTGCGGGGGATCACGGCAAGGGCTTTGCGGTGGTAGCCGCCGAGGTCCGCAAACTGGCGGAGCGCAGCCAGGTGGCGGCTCAGGAGATAGGCGAGCTGGCCTCCAGCAGCGTCGACATGGCGGAAAAAGCGGGCCGCCTGCTCGATCAGATGGTGCCCTCCATCAACAAGACTTCGGATCTGGTACAGGAGATCAGCGCGGCCTCCGCCGAACAATCCACCGGCGTTAGCCAGATCAACATCGCCATGAACCAGCTAAGCCAGGTGACCCAGCAGAATGCATCCTGCAGCGAGCAGCTGGCGGCCACAGCAGAGGAGATGAGCAGCCAGGCCGAGCAACTGCAACTGGCCATGGAGTTCTTTACCTTGGAGCAACACAAGGGCGGCACGGGTCACAAAACCACAACCCCCCGGGCTGCAACCCGAGGACGTTTCATCACCGACGGCAATGGACAAGATGGCTTCAATGGTTCCCCTCGCCCCCACAACGACGCTGATTTTGTTCGGTTCTAAGCAAGGTAGCGGGTGAGCATAACTCACCCGCTACGCCCCGATCACCACAGGAGTCCGGTCGTGTATCAGACCCAGTTGCATGATGATGAATTTGCACAGTTTCAACGCTGGCTCCACCAAACGGCGGGCATAGATCTGTCACCGGCGAAGAAGGCGCTGGTCGCCAGCCGGCTGTCAAAACGGCTCTGTCACTACGAACTGGAGAGCTACGGCGACTATTTCAGCCTGATCATGAATAACCGGGGGGCAGAGCTGCAAATCGCACTGGACCTGCTCACCACCAACGAGACCTACTTTTTCCGGGAACCAAAGCACTTCGAGTTTCTCAGCGAAAAGGTGCTGGCACGGCTGCCAAAAGAACAGGCGGTGCGCATCTGGAGCGCGGCCAGCTCATCCGGCGAAGAGCCTTACAGTCTGGCCATGACGCTGGCTGACACCTTGAGCCAGGGCAACTGGGAGGTGATAGCCTCGGATATTTCGACCCGGGTGCTGGATCAGGCCAGATCGGGGCAATATCCCATCGAGAGGGCCCATAATATTCCGCTCTCCTTCCTGATGAAGTACTGCCTGAAGGGCGTCGGCTTTCAGGAGGGTACCTTCATCATCGACCGCAAGCTCAGGGACAAGGTGCAATTTCATCACATCAACCTGAATCAGGAGCTGCCTGACATTGGTATGTTCGACATCATTCTGATCCGCAATGTGATGATCTATTTCAATCGGGAAACCAAGGGGCAGGTGCTACAACGCCTGGTACCACGCTTGAAGAAGGGAGGCTATCTCATCGTCAGCCATGCAGAGAGCCTGAACGGCCTGCCCCACGGTTTGCAACTGGTATCACCCTCCATCTATCTGAAACCCTGAGGGTTTCAAAATGAAAGAGATAGTGCTGCAACCGGGAGAGTTCTTTTTTGGTCAGGATAACACCATCATCCGCACCCATCTTGGCTCCTGCGTGGCCATTACCATGTGGCATCCGGAACAGAAACGGGGTGGCATGTGCCACTACATGCTGCCAAGCCGTGGTCACAACGATGACGTGCTGGATGGCCGCTATGCAGATGAGGCAATCCAGTTGTTTATCAATGAAATAAGCAAGTACCCCGCCCCCATTCACGAATACGAGGTCAAGTTGTTCGGCGGCGGAAACATGTTTATCGAACAGCAGACACTCAACACCATGAATGTGGCAATTAAAAACATCAAGGCGGCCTGGCAACTGACTCAGCACCTGGGACTGTCGATCAAGGCCCACCATCTCGGACATGCAGGACACAGAAGCCTGATTTTTGAACTGACCAACGGCAATGTCTGGGT
>NZ_CAWNYS010000330.1:0-4967 GCF_963878295.1 Aeromonas sp. HMWF014
TTGATCTGCTGACTGCGCTGGCTGAATTCCTTCGTCGGCACCCCTTTAAGCTCCCACAAGCCATGCTTGCCGGTGACCTCAACCTCAAAGCCCATCGCCTCGATATCCTGGCGCAGGGCGTGGCGGTATATCTGCCCGAACGCCAGCTTATTGTTGAACATGTCTTTGCCAAACCCGGTGTTCATGTGGGCGGCATCACTGCTCAGCGCCCGCCATTTGCCTTCGGCCCAGGTGGCATTGAGCACCAGCGAGTGGGTGTGCAACTGCGGGTCGAGCTCGCGGGAGGTGTCGTGGGTATAGAGGGCGGCCACGATGTTGCCGGTGGCCTCGGTGCGCGAGACTCCGTCGGTCATGATACGGGTGCTGGCCAGCGCCTCGACCTCCTTCATGGCGACGGCCACTGCGCGGTGGTGGGCGTCGAGAAAGCGCTTGTCCCCCGCCACTAATGCCATCACCGAGACGGATTTGGGGGCGGAGAAAGTGAGATCATAGCCGGCGCGGTGGGTCTCTTTGCCATTCACGATGCGCGAGAGCTCGGTGCCATCGGGGAGTTTACCCAGGGCCATGGCATCGAATGTGGCACCCTCTATGGGGCCACTGAGGCCAAGGCGCTCCGCCCCCTCGCCAATCCAGGCTGCCTCAAGCTCACCGATGGCGTAGTAGTTTTCTTCGGCAGCGTAATAGGCCGCGCTGCCCTTGATAGTAGAGAGTGACAGCATTTAGTAAAACTCCGGCTGGTCGCCACCCGGCTCCTGGTAGTGATGGTTGATGTTGATCTCTTCGCGCCGCGCAGATTCTTTCGCCTGCTCGCTTTTCTGGTACTCGGCGTAGAGGTCCTCGTCGAAAATCACCCCATTTTCATCGACCCCCTCGGGGAGCGGGGGGTGCATAGTGATCTCCTCATCACGACCTGCAGGCGGCACTTGTGCTGCAGCAGTTTGGGGATTGGCGTCCGTTGCTTGAACTGTCGCGGCTGGCGGGGTCGGGGCGCTCTGTAGTTCGGCGGCGAGCGTGGTGGCGACCACTTGGGCGATCACTCCGGGTTGGATGCCATCAAATACTTTGCCGGTTTCATTGAGGCGCTGCGCCACCAACTCATCCACCTCGGGATCCAGGCTGGATTGAATATCGCGCTCCGGAAGCGCCTCGGCGATCTTGGCTTTCTTCACAAACTTCAGCCCCATGCGCACAACTGGGAAGTTGCCGGGGAGGGTGACGAAACACTCCAGATCTTCGAGCATCTGCACATCGGTGTAGCTGACGATGGACACGCGCTCCTCATCCTTTCCAAAGGAGATGCCGTCACGCACCTGGTCGGCACCAAAGCTGGTCTGCTCGGAGAACTTCTTGCGCACGGTTTCGCCAATGTCTTCCTCGACAAATTTGGCGACGGCGGCAGAGGGGGAGCGGAAGAAATACTTGGTGTTGAGGAGGTCATACATGGCCTCTGCAAACTTGTTGCCGTATATCTCCTCGAGCTGGGAATAGGACTGAAAGCCCAAGGCGAAACAGCCGCCGAACTTGCGGGCCTCGGCAATGACAAAAGGAAGGCTCGGCAGTTTGTGCAGGGAGGGGAGCTCGTCATAGAAGAACCAGACGCGCCGGTAACGATTTTCGCCCATCGAGAGCAGGCTGTTGGCGGCAATGCTGAGCCACATCGAGATGAGCGGCTTGAGTGATTCGTGATGTTTCTGGTTGGAGGTGATAAAGAGCCAGCCATTGTTGCCATCATCGCGGGCGCTCTGCATCCACTGTCGAATGGTAAAGGGATTGCCCCTGCGCTCGATACCTTGCAGGTAGCGCATGGCCTTGACGTAGTTGGTCAACACGCTTCGGATAGAGATGGCGGTTTTTTCAATCTTGCCGTCAACCAGGTTGGCGGCAGGTGTGCCAGCCAGAAACTCGCGCAGCTTGTCGAGGGTGATGGCCAGGAGGGTGCGCAGGAACAGGTTGTAGCTGCGGCCCTTTTCGCCGCGCAGGCGGTGCGCCCCCTCGGCAAAGATGGTGCGGGCCGACCCTTGCCAGAAGGGGTCTTCCGAGGAACCCATAGGGATGAGAGTGGTGGCGGCGGCTTCGAGATCGGGCAGGGTTTGGCACTCTTCCCACATATCCCAGTTGGCACAGCGCGAGTCCAGGGGGTTGAGGATGATATCGCGCCCTTCCTGGTAATACTCTTCGACAAAGGTACAGCCCTTGTCATAAATAATGACCATATCCCCGCGCTGGCGGCACTGGTCGAGGAATTTGCGCATTAACGTCGATTTACCGGAACCCACGGTGCCATGCATGGCGAAGTTTTGTATTTCGCTATCTTTTTTTATCGGGAGCGAGTCGATTTTAATATCGGACGCCTGTTTTTTACGGCGCATCATGCGCGCCACTTGTTTGGGGTTGTCGTTAAGGGTGCGGCCACCTGTAATTTCATCGGTGCTTTGCCGTTTCCCTGTCAGGCCCAGATAGAATAAAAAGAGGATACCCCCCAAAAATACCAGTGCGCCAGAGACGGATGCCGCGATAATGAGTTCGTTTTTTAATAGCTGGCCACAGTAAACGGTATAGGCATCGACCAATATCTGCTTGGTGGTGTAGAGCAGCTCTTTGTCATAATAGTGAATGGTGTAGGTGGGCGGATTCATCATCTGGCCATGCAGTGGTGCAAGGGTGGTTGAAAACCAGTAGATGGTGCCATTCATGATGTTTTGGGTGCTGACGCGGAAATACAAAATAGCAATAGTTAAGACACCGAAGGCCATGATGAGCCAGTATGCCATGATATTATTGATTTGCAGGAACATGCGAAGCCGCATAAATGCGACCTGACCGCCCTGCGTCACATTGCGGGTATTGAGACTCATTGTGTGTCCTTAATAAAAAAGGGGAGTGGCCTCCCCTTTCATTCACTCATGGATAATAATCAGAACAGTCCGGCCAGGGTGTTTGATAATTGGTCTTCAAGTACCGGCTTGGCATCCTTGAAATCCAGGTTAACCTGGTTGGCATTGCTCACAATACGGGTTTGATATTTGTGGCGATTACCGGTGGCGGTGCTGGATTGTTCTTTTGAGCCTGACGAACCTTGTTTAAGGGAGGTATTGTCCTTGGTGGTTACAGTGACACCAGTAGGGGCTTTTTCGGCTATCTGAAGGTCGGTGATCATGGTGTAGTTGGTGTCTTCAATCATGGCATCGGCGGCTACCCCCGCCAATGCGCCGACCAGTCCCGCGCCGAGGGCAGCACCGTTGGAAGAGCTGTTATAAGCGACGGCCCCGGCAGCGGCTGCGGCACCTACTGCTCCTGCACCGTAACCGGAAAGGAGGGCGCTTTGGGAATCTCGCAGGTCCATCTTTCCCACAGACAGGACATTGGCCTGGATCCAGTATTGGGCGGTATCCGGGTTGTTGGATATGACCATCCCCTTATTTTGCAAGGCTTGGCGAAGTTTTGGCTCAATGTCCATGCCCTGTTCGGTACTGGTGTTACGCAGCTGCAGATAAACGGTTCGTTCAACAGTGGGTTCGAGGAAAATGGTCTCGGACATCTTGGTCTGGACATCGAGGTTACGTTTGGTGACTGCAGTATGCACAGCGGAACATCCTGCAAGACCGAACATAGCGACAGTAACCATTGCCAGAACTGTTTTTTTCATCATTGTTACTCTCTTCTTTTGGTAAAGACTTACGGTTTATGGAGTGAGGCATCCACATCGACACCTTCCCGCCATTGTTGGATGGCAGAGCTCAATAGGGCGAGGTCGTATCGCCCCAAATCGACAATGGCGATTAAATAGATGGCCACTAATGAAACGAGCTGTGCGCCATAAGAAAACATGACAGGGATGTCATGCTGCTTGATGAATACACCAGCCAATATATTTATCGCAACCCAAGTGCAAGCATAAAATAGAGACCTCTGAGTTATGATTTTGATGATGATACTCTTCTCGCGCACTTCGAGTGGGAGTGAGAGGTACTTCCCTCTCAGACTTGTCATTGCAAGAAACACAAATGCACCGAGCACAAAAGAGAAAGCGACAGATGCTGGTGCGGTCAGTTTTGTCATCTTATCGAAATGCACGACAGGATATGCAACAAAAAATTGCCAAAGCGTCAATCCGATCATGAACGTAAGTCCGGGTATTGCACATGAGGTAAATGATGGAATGGTTGCATCCTCATTCTTTATCGAGGCAATAATGAACGCTACATCATTCTTTATGGTTTTATTTGAAATGTTCATTGTTTTTTATCCTTGTCAAGAAGTTCGTTGGAACGCAGCCTTGCTTCGGAAACTCTGGGGTCTTCCTGACCCTGGTTAGTGACAGCCTTTGCGTGATTATCTTTAAATCTATCGGAAGCAATGACGTGCTCTGACTTTAATTCTTTTTGCTCGGTCATTATAACACCACCTTGCTTCTCAATCGACACTCCTTCATCATGAATACGTTGATTATTGTCACCAATTAATGAATTAACCCTTTCTGATGTATCACCAGTAATACCGGATTGCTGAGCGCGCTGGTTAACAAGTGCTTCACCATTGGCTGAGGGGGGATTAGTGGAGGATGGCTTTTCAACAGTGGACATGTCGTCAGAGAGGCCGGAGAGGTTTTGCTCATACATCCCCTCTACCCGTGATCGCAGGGTGTTTTCCATGAACTGGCCAGCAAGCTGCTCACGTTCAGCGCGCACGGTTGGATTGGCGGTGTCAGTCAACAACTGATCAGCTTTCTCCGGTGCCTGCTGCTGCACGTAATGCACAAATTCCTGTGCATAGTTGCTCTGCATATTGGCACTGGTGGTGTCGCTCGTGGAGGCCATCTGGCTGTATTCATGGCTGCGAGTGAGGCTGGATGTGTACTGGTTGTATTGGCTGTCGGCAACGCTCAGGGTAGTACCCAGTTGCTCCAGCATGGTATTGGCGGTGTTATCGGTATGGTTGCCCGATACGCTGGAGCGGTAGCTTTGCAC
>NZ_CAWNYS010000330.1:4977-18541 GCF_963878295.1 Aeromonas sp. HMWF014
ATCGATCAGCAGAGTGATCGGTTCCTTTGGTGCCACCTTGGCTAGTGCTGTCAGTTGAGCCTGAACTGCCAGAAAAGCTAGCTCCGGCATATACTTCAGCACCACCAGAAACACCAAAGGCTAGGCTGGCAACTTTACCTACTACGGCCTTATCAGAGTCAATTCGACCATAGCCTTTCATGCCAGCATGAGCTTCGCCACGGGTTGATTTGTCCATGAGCTCATTAAATGCTTGCTGTTCGGTGATGTTGTTGCGCTGGGCATACGATTTCGCCGCAGAGAGCATCATGTTTGCCCCCTGGCTTTGCGTGGTTGCCTGGCTGCTGTCTGCCCCGGAGGTCAGTGTGCTGCTGTTGCCGGATTGGGTTGAGAACTGCGTGATCTGCTGGTAAGCGCTGTTACGCGCCTGGTTATAACCGGCCAGTGAGCTTTCGGCCTGGGTCTCACTTTCTCTGGCGAGCCGCTGCGCAGTGCTGCTCATGGCTTTACCAAAGTTGATATCGACCGGCAGTTTGGACATGGCGGGCGCTGAGTTATAGACGCTGCCACCCCCGGCTGTTTGGGTCACCATCGCCCCGTTGCTGGTCTGCGAGGTCATCTGACCATTTGCGTAGCTGGAGTTGGTATCCCATTTCCCGCCCGTCACATTGTCGGTCTGCATGTTGTTAAATGCCCAAGTACCGTCAACGGCTTGGCTCGCGCTCTGGGTGGAAGCGCTTTGCAGGGCATTGCCAAGATAGCTACCTGCCTGGGATACCGCGCTCCCCATGCCCTTCACAATGCCATAGGCCAGGAAGGGAATAGACAGGGCCAGCCAACCTGCGGTGGTGCCAATGTCAGAGAATTGCTGTTGCACCTGTGACAGGCTTGATAGCGTGATATTGAAACCCTGAGTGGTTTCCTTGAGGTAGAAGTTCATGGCGTTGTTCAAAATGGCGAACAAAATAGGCCAAGTCTGTAGATACGCGATGGTGAACACGTAGTTCTTGAGGACATCGACGGTGAGCAAACTGGTGATGGCCAGCAGCATAATGATGGGAAAAAGGCCAATCTGTATTCCAAACAGAATGGTTTGCATGGTTGGCAGTGTTCTTGTGGCGATGCTGGCTCCCGTCGCCTGTGACATGCGTAGTTTTGCAAAGCTCGATTCAGCGGACAGATTGATCAGGCTGGCCGTGTCACCGTTACGGGCGCTGTAACTCACAATACCCTTGCGCAGGGCGTTGAGGGTGACGTTACGCTTCATGATCTCACTGGCACTTTGTCCGCCACCATAGAAGTAGCTGTAGCTGTCCCCCATCATGGTGCCAAACAAGGCGGTGGAGCTGGGTCTGCCACCAAAGAGTTTGCGCACGTAATAGGTCCAGGTATTGCCACCCGGATTGGTGTCGACGTTCATGGCGGTTTGCAGGCGCTGTGCTGCCCACTGACAGGTCTGGAAGGTACCGGTTTGGTCATAGACACCACGCAGGGGGCTAGGTCTTGAGAAGATCAACCCATAGGGGTCAGTGCTTCTCATTAAATCTTCCAAGCTGTATTTATGGTTGAGCATCATGTCGCCGACCACGCAGTTCTGTACATAGTCCGAGAAGAGTCCAGCGATAGTGGGGTCGGTCGAGGCAAAATCGGTACTGCCTCCCACCAGGCTTGCCCCAAAAAGCATACCGGTTTTGCTATAGGTGAGGGCATCCGGGCGGTGGAACACGGTCTCATAGGCGACGACCACGCCGTGGCCAACTGTGCTGATAAGGCTGGCCGGCAACACCAGTCCGACGGGCACATTGTCCACTTGGTAAATACCGGCAGGGTCTGAGATGTCAATGACCTGTACCGGACGTTTAACCCCGAGTAAGACGCCGCTGACCATTGCAAATGCCACCACCCATTTGAGCATAGTGGTGAGGTCATGTGTGCGAATGTAGGCGACAGCGGCCACACAAATGGAGAGCACCGTCGCCATGTAGAGCAGGGCCGCCCAGTTACTGGACATGGTGAACGCCGCGACAGCGTTAAGGGAGTCTCGAAACAGGGCTCCCCCCGTAGTGACATAGATTGCGTCCATTAGGATCCGGCACCCCCGAATTTGTAGTTGGATTGATAACGTTCTAGTAGGCGACTGGAGAGTTGCTGGCGCATGTAGCTCATCTGGCGGTCAACAACCATCAGGGCGCTCTGGTTGATCTGCACCCGAGATTGCAGTACTGCAATATTTTGGCTGGCTTGGTTGAGACTGTTGTGCAGTTGTTCAATGGCAGGCTCCGGGTAGTTGCTGCTGCCGAGCATGATCCGGGCCTGCTGGATGAGTTCCTGCAGGTATTGCATCAGGATGTCGTAGCCGATGTAGTCGGCCAACTGATAGAGCAGGGTGTTGGCTACCCCCAGCGACTGCGGGTCAACCAGATACTTGAGCACAGGCACTGAGGTGGAACTGATAAACCCTTTTTCTTGCTGCGTCAGCGGGGCGTCTGAGATGGCCTTATTCTGAATGCTGGTGAGCAGCTTTTTCACCTGACCATTCATGGAGTTTGCCTCGCTGATTGTGACCGGCTTGATGGTTGGGGAGAGGCAGAGGGTAGTCGTGTCGCAGGCGTAGATATTGGCGGTGCCGCCATTCATCATGGCCTTGATGATGTCCTCGTTGGTGGTGAGCGCCAGCAGAGGTTTGATGTTGCCGGTAGCATCGAAGATCAGGGTGCCAGTCAGGCTCATGGCGAATTCTTTGAGTTCGCGGTTACTGTTGAACATGGTGTTTTTGCCAAGCGACTCCCACATAAGATTTTTATTCTTGAGCACCTGATCTTTCATTTTGGCACTGGCCTTGTCGGTGACGCTGCCATATTGGCCACCGAGGGTGCAGCCTTGACGTGAGGCAGCCCAGTCACTGAAGAGGTTTTGCTCCCCGGCGATATCTTGGCAAATTTTCTGTTGGCTGACGGCGGTTTTGGGCCACAGGCCGCCGACAATGCCCTGGGCTGCTTGGCAGGAGCTCATGTTCATGGAATTGACGTCAGAGGCCAGTTTTTGCAGGAAGTCTTTCGCCTGCTTCATCTCCGGCACGGTGGTCTGCAGAGCTAGATCGAAAAAATACCCTGCCGCATTACCCATGATCTGTTTGACGAACCGCTGTAGCTGGTCGCCATTGATATGCGAAAAGGCTCCCAGGTAGGCATCGATTCCACCACAACCGGCATTGAGGCTCGGGACTTGAATTGAGACCAGCTGCACCTGTTTGACCGCGGTGCGCATATAGAAAGATCCGCCGCTGGCATAACCGGCAGCCTGCCCCTGCCAGGCATGAGGCATAGTGGTGTTGCTCTCAAACCCTAGTTTTCCAAAGAAGTGGTTGAGGTCGCTGTTGACATCGGCATGAGCCAGCGCGCTTGCGAGCAGCAAGGGGGCAATGGCAAGTACTTGCCGTTTACTGTTGGCCATGGGGGACTCCCTGGTTCAGCGCTATCTGAAACACCTCATCGAGGCGGGACATGAATCCCGCCTGGTCGACGGCCCCCTGAAAGAGGGGGTAGGTCGTCATGGTGTGGACATTGACCAAAAAGGTGGTCGGGGTGGCGATGGGGAGCCCGCTACTGAAAAACTCCACCATGACATCGGGGCCAGCGGTCAGTGCCGAGGGGAAGGCGGCATCGCCGCGTCCATCCAGGGTATAGGGGAACACGCCAAGGCCGGTTTGCTCGCTGATCGCCTTGAGGAGGGGGTCAAACTGATGGCAATAGCTGCAGGTCGATTGCATGAACAACACCACTTTCCAGTCCTCGGCGCGAACACGGCGGCCATCACTGAGGATAAAAGGGGTGTGAGAGGGAGCACTCTGCGGTGCAACCGTTGCCGGCACCTGCTTGGCTGCATCGAGCGCTGCAATCTCATTCCAGGTTGATGCGTGGGCGGCCATGCTGCCAAGCAGCAGGGCGGCTAGCATAGCGCGCTTGGCAAGCGGCGGAGGGGGGGCGGACATTCCGTCACGGGCAAACAATGTGTCCATCAATACTCACCTTTAAAGTCGGTTGCGATATTCAAAAACTGTTTTGACAGGGCGTCAGAGGTAATAAATCCGTATGCCAACGGCTGATATGTTTCGTTTTTGGGATTAACCAAAAACAGTGCCGGAAAGAATTTCACGCCCATGGTTTTACTTTGGCCGCTGTCTAACTTTGAATTGGGCAGTTCCGGGTTGATGGTGCCATCAACAGAAATAGGAATAATGCTGAGATTGTTATCTTTTGTAAAGTGATTGATGACGCCACCCATTAAATTGTCAATGGGTATACTACCGCGATAGAAAAAGAAAATGCCATGGCTGTTAGCTATTTTTTCAATAGCGGATTTTTCTTTGTTACGGTCTATTTCCATCTGTTTTTCAACAGTGCCGTTATAGTAGCTATAACGCAGGTTGTAATCTAGTTCTGGATATTTGAGCATGGATTGCTTGGCGCTTTGGGTAAATGCCCCAGCGCGGTCTGTCCAAAAATTTTGCCAACGCATGTATTTGGCAAAGTTATCGGGCGAGCTAAATAAAATAGCTCTGTCCTTGGCCTCTTCGGTTGCCCGTTGCAGCTGTTTTTTCAACTCGGTGGCCGAACGTGGGGCGGGCGTTTGCGGGCTAGCCTGCGGGGTTTCCTCCTCATCGTCCAAGGGTTCGTTGTACCACTGCCATCCTTGTGGCTCGGCATACTCGAGCACCGCCGAGAGCGCCTGGAGGGGGCTGGCAAGCAGCAGCACGGTCCCGAACCGTACCGCCCACTGGCGCGCTACGCTTGCCTGCTGGCTCGCTCGGTGTGGCGAAACGATGCCACCCCTCGGAGCCCAGCCTGAAAGGTGTGTCGTTTCGCCGGTCTTGAGGATCATTGTGCGCCTCCTGCGTGGTTGTTCACCTGCTCTTTGATCTGCTGCTGGGCGCGCTGCAGCAACGCATTATCCTCGGGTACAGCAGAGCCGTTTTGCAGGTCTTCGTAAAAGTTGCTGAAATCGAGGTTGTCGAATTGGATCGCCTGGAGCTGCTCGATGGTGATCCCGCGACAATCAGGTGAGGATGCGCCCCCAAAACCGACGCCGAGTTGCCACTGCCGCCCTTGTTGCTGGACAATTTGTGCCAGTTTGGAGTCAAAGACGCAGTAGCTGCGCTTTTTTTCCACGCAGACGCCGATCACTTTCTTGCTGCAGAACTCTCCTATATCGATGGTGAGCTTGCGCTGGCGCGCTGCCCCGAGTGCCTTTTCCTCGCTGCTGCAACTGGCGAGTCCCACATCCTGGCCCCAGCCAGAGTCTTTGCAGCAGTTGCTAAAGCCAGCAGCGAATTTCTTGCAGAACTGAGCCTTACCAGTGAATGCACGCACGTCCGCGCCATTGAGCGCCGCAACGTCTTTGCCTGCGGCGGCGACTGCTGCCAGTTGTGAGACTGCTTTTTGAAATGCGTTGTTTTTGCCAGCTGCAGACTGGGCGCAGCTGCCGTCCTTACAGAAAAAAGTACCGCCGCACATGACCCCTGCACCGGTGGTTTTGTGTTCGCAGGAGTAGGTCAGGTTTTCATGCAGGCAAAAGCCATCAAGGGTATAGGCACACTGACGATTGGCTATCGTGCATGCTGGGTTATTCATATGTTCACGGCAAGATCCTTCACTTTGGCTTTGTGTTAAATAGGTGTCTTTATAGGCCCAGCAATCGCTGTACATTGTGTAAGGATTGCCTTCAACATAAATAGTTTTATTAGATGCTCCGTCCACACATTGAGTATTCGTGAGAGCGCCTTCTGCTTTATGAAATGGGCAAGTCTCAGACCATGTAATGTATGGTTCAAAGTAACGTTCACTAACCATTTTCTTATAATGGTAAGTTAGTGTTAATGTTGCTTTTCCAGTAGAAAGGAGATCGTAACTGTCGAGAATTCTCCTATTGGTTCCGCTAGTTGCTCCATTTATTTTGTCGTTGGTGTTTACTGTGGTTGCGCCCCAAAGATCAACTGGGGTCCCATTGCTAGGGGTCAATACGGTAATTTGGTTTTTACTGTTGTAATGTATTTTCCAAGATAGCTGAGAGGGAGTCCCGCTCATGCTTATTGTTGCACTTGTAATATTTTCGTTGAATGGTGGAGTTGATTCAAAATTTATGATGTAGCCAGTGGTCTCGGTATGATTCCCACCGCAACCACTTGCACAATAGGTGCTCTTTTTAAAGCCTGACTTCGGGACTTGAGTAGAGATAAAAGCATTGGTTTCAACCCACCTCTCTTTCCATTGTCCGGTTATAGAGGCTGTTCTTGAGCAATATTGATCTACTCGGGTATCTCGAGAGCAAACATGGTTGGTGTACTCGGTATGGGTCACTTTTTGCTCGATGCAGCCGTCAAAGCTACCGTCAGTCACGCTTTCTGCTTTGTTTTGAGCATCTGTACCCACCGAGATGAAAGGGGCATCCATGCTGGGTTTGTTGCCAGCTGGCGTGTTGAGGATGGACTCGGTGATGGTCTTGCCGATCTCTGATTGGTGCAAGGCCGTATTACCTTGCGAGGTGAGATCGGTGGAGGCGTTGGTGACGCCCCCGTAATAGCCTGACTCAGGCGGTGCGCTGGTGTAGCTGGGCAGCGCACTTGCAGGGCTAAAGCCACCGATGGCCGACTGCTCCTGGCCTTTGATGCCCTTGGCAAACTCGCTGCCCTGGTTGTATTGCTGATTGGCCGAGGCTGGGCTGGCCAACAACAAGCTGGCCAGCCACAGCGTCAAGAGCAGACGACATTGAGTCATGCTACCTCCTGTCCCTTGACTAACGTGCTTTCGCGATGCTGTGCCAACGCCTGGGTGGCCGCTAGTCGGCAGAGATCCAGGAGTTCACGTTGTTTCTCCGCTGCGTGGACTCTGGCCCAGGCGCGGTCGCGATATACCCAGGAGAAACGACCGGTGTTGCAGAAAACGCCGACGGCACAGGAGATGAGGGTTGCACTTATCAGCAAGTTCCTCAGCAGATGAATGGCTTGCTTAAGATCTTGCATGCTGCGGGCATATGCCTGCTGCCAGGCGTCTTCTTTGGCGCTGTGCACGGGTTGCCCAGACAAAGGTAGCGGATTGCCCTCATGGTCGAGCATTTCTGCCTCTGCGATCAGCGAGGAGGATGGTTTGGATGCTTGGTCAACCACGGCCTGTTGTAACTCCAGCATGGGGCCAGTCACATCAGCATCCCATTCACCAGCCAGGTAGGGGGGGGCTGCTTGTCCTGCCTGCACTGAGCTTGACAGGGCACTGGCCCAGAGCGGGGTCAGGGTCGTGGGAGCGATAGCGATCAAAAACAGGATAAGCAGGGCGGTGAGTGCCAGTGAATGAGCCCACAGCGTGGCCGCGAAACGAAAAACGCCGAGGGCTATGTTTGTCACCTGGTCGAACGCATTTTCAGATTTTCGGTACTCCTCGCGGATAGCCTGGTTAAAACAGAGGTGGGCGGGTTGAGTTGTCATGGGGGTTGCTCCTTGCACTTAGGGATGGGCGGCCAGGATGGCCTTGGCGTTGTCGGCGCAGTCGCCAGACTCTGCCACTTTGGTCAGGGCTTCTCGCAGTGCGAGGTTGCCGGCAATGCGGTCATAGTGGCCATCGCAGGTGACCACCAGGGCAGGTACGGCGTTGATGCCGTAGGTGCTAAACGATTTGGGGTCAATCTGAACGCCGCCGCGTTTGTTTTCGCTAACTAGGCGCAGGACGGCATTGGCGGTCTCGCGCATGTCACCCTTCACCATGCCGCGCAGGGTGGCGGGGATGCCAAACCCATCGGCATCCAGGATGAGGCGTTTGAGCCCCTCCTCGGGGATGGAGAAGGAGACAAAGTACAGGGCTTGCGGTGTGGGTTTGGCCTGCTGCGCCTGTTTGCGCGCAAGCTGGTCGGCCCACTGGTTGTGCTCGGGCTGTTGACGCTGCCGGGCCTCTTGTGCAAGCGCCGCGGCCCCCTCTACCTGCTCGGGGGCGGGCGGGTTGGCAATCAGCTCGTCAATAAAGCGCTGGGTATCGGTGGCGCTCATGTCGCGGGCGTATCCCGGCATGGCCAGCAGGGCGCAAAGCAAATAGGGTTTCATCGGCGGTTCCTCACAAAAAAACACAGTTGCGTTTGCGCCACAGCAGATAGCCGAAGTTCTTTCGGTCATTGGGCATGTTGTGGCCGGTACCCCAGCGGGTGGTGGTGCGGCCAAATGGGTGGCACGCCGCCACATCGGGGTGTTTGTTGACCATCTGATAACGCCAGCGCTCCTTGGGAACGATGGCGGAGGGGTACTCAAAACAGACGGCCCTGTCTTTGCCGATGGAGTTCATCACCATCCCCTGACGGTGCAGCTTGGCGGCCATCCGCTCGGAGAGCAGGATGGAGGACTGCATGGGGCTGAACTCGTTGCTGACGTAGCCAGTGAAGGGGTACATGGAGCCGTGCGCGCCGGCACACCAAAAGAGCGCATCGATGGGCTTGCCAAAGGCACTGGCCATGGCATCGGCCGCGCAGGCCCCCTGGGCAATCACGTTGTTAAACAGCATTGCCTCGGGACTCAAAATGAGTGCGATAGAGGAGTCATTCCAGGTCGGATCCAGCTCGGACAGGTAGCCGATATCCATGTCACCGCCCTGCAGACAGCCCATACTGGTGATGATATTGAGCCAGTAGGTGAGGGGGTATTTGTACCAGTGGACATGGTAGAACGCGCCCGCGACATCCTTGTCACTTTGGCCGGCAGTGCCGGTGCCGACCTTGCCAACGCCGAGGCTGATACCGCCCATGTTCACCAGGCAATAGGGGGCGCGGGTTACATCGGTGAGCGCCATTGGCTCCCAGTAACCGATGGCGAGCCCCACCCGGTAAAAAATCCCCATCGGGCAGATCTGGATAGGCATCGAGGGGTTGCTGGTATCCGGTGCCGACCCCGTAGAGACCGCAATGCTGCCAATGGAGATCGGAAACAAACACTCCCAGCAGATGTCGGTGATGGGATTGACAAAGCGGCCCTCGCACTCGACTGCCGAGGCGCGAGCGGGGGCGCTGTGCAAGGCAACACATAGCAGCAGGGTCAGCGTCATGCGAGTGATCATGGTGTTTGCTCCAGGGCGTAGGTATCGACCTGCAGGCGCTTGCCGTTGGGGGCGGCGCGCACTGTGGCAGGCACAGCGATCAAGGCGAACTTGCGGCTAAGTACCCCCTCCTGGTCGAAATAGATGCGGGTATCGAGCTGCTGGGTTGCTTTGCGGATATCGCCATTGACCAGGACCACCTTGTAGAGCGGGGTCGCGGGTTGCTGCCGGCGCATCCAGGCCACCTGGCGGGGATCATCGGCGTCAATAAAGTAGAGGGTCTGGACAAAGGGCACGGCGGCCAGGGGGTTCACCTTATCCCCCTTACGGGCAAACACTCGTCCCTGGTGATCGGCAATGTCCTGACCGACCACGAACGTGGGATCCACAAAGTGGGTGCTGTCTTCGCTTGCGAGCTTGAGCCCGGTGACGGGAGCGGGGCGCAGGCTGTTCTTGATCACCCGCTCCTTGAATGCCTCCTGTTGCTCTGCAAGCTCTCCGCTCTCTTGCATGGTATTGAGACGGTCATGGATGGTGGTCAGCATGTCCGGCTCGGTGATTGGATAGAGATCACCCCATGTGCCGAGGTCGGCTGTGTGAGCACTCCCGCCGATGAGTAGCAGCGTCAGCAAGCCGGCGCGGGTCATGGGGCACCCCGCATTCTGGTGGCGATATCGTGTTGGATCAGCCGGGTGATATCGGGCGCGCCTCGCACCACAGAGGGGGAGACCAGGATCAGGGCATCATGCTGTTGCTGCCACGCAGACAGACTGTCATCGAGCGCCTGGGTAAAGCGTTCTACCAACACCTGGCTTTGTGTCTCAGATAGCTGCTGGCTGGCTGACTGCTCCATAAACTGATCCAGGGTGGCTTTCATATCAAAGGCCACAATGGCGGGCGGACGTTGCCAAAGCTGCCAGCCACTCAACGCCAAGTTAAGCAGCATCAAGGTAGTGAGGGTGGTCGTGAGCCAGGGAAGGGGGCGCTTGGCGGCCCCGGTGGTTACGGTTGCCATGTTTCCAGCGCCTCCATTTCCTCTGGGAAGTTAGTTAATGCCAGCTCATAGACGGCATCATGGATATCTGCACCCTCGGCGCGGCGCTGCTGCAGAAACTCGAAGTCCCGGCCGTTTGAGCTGAACATGGCGCGTGAGAGGGGGTCGACAAACAGACGATGAAAGGACGAGCTGTCATTGATGCGCAGCATGAACGACGAGAACCATTGGCGTTTGGCATCGCCAAATTTCGAGATAACTTGACGGTCAAGCTCGCTGAACTGGTTGGGGCGGTTCTGGTTGTACTGCTTGAACTCCATGGTGTCTTGTTTCAAGACCACCTTGAAGGCGCTGTTACCCCAGGCTGCTTTGGCGGCACTGGAGGCGTCATCTGCATCAAAGTCTTTGATGTTTTGCGAGATGGTGATGAACGAACCGGTATGGCGGCGCACGGTGCGGTAGCCGGTTTCGATAAAGGCGCCAACCTTATCGTTCTTGAAGTTGAGGAGCTTCCAGCCCTCATCGATGGCGCACACCTTTTTCAGCGAGCGGTCGGTGCGGTACATTTTGTCCTCGATGTAAATGATGAGCGAGAACATCACCGCCGCGAGCAGGGCTGGTTTATCCTGCAGTCCACCGAGCTCGAGCACCACCATCCGCGCATCGTCGGTGAGGGAGGGGGTGTCGGAGTTGAAATACGCGCCGTAAATGCCGGTGGTGCAGTATTTACCGAGCAACTCAATGATCTCGTCGATGCGAGAGGTGATGGACGCAGATTTGTCATAGCGTGGGTCGTCGCGCTCTTTTTTCAAAAAGGCAACCACATCATCAATCCGGGCTTGCTTCTGCTTCTGGCCCCAAGCGGCTAAAACCGCCCGCAGCAACAGATCCTCATGTACCTCATCCAGATTGCCGTTGGGGCTGGCAAGGACGGCTAGCTGGTCACGTATCCGCTCCCCTGATGCATGGATGTTGGTGATGTTGGCAAACGGGTTGAACTGGAGCGAGCGGCCATCGAGGTAGACACCGCCCATGTTTTCGCAAAAGCTCTTGTAGCCATCGCCCATATCAAACACCCACACAAGGCCACCGGAGTCGGCCACACTGCGCAAAATCGGCTGCACCAGACCGGTCTTTCCCGCGCCACTGGTGCCGCTGACCGCCATGTTGTAATTGGTGTTGCCAAGGGAGGTATCGAAAATATCGAGGAACCCGAGCTGGTTGCGGTAGGAGGGGGCCAGCAGCCCCTTGGGGCTAAGGCGGTTGTCCGCGACCACCGGCAGCAGGTTGACCGCTTGGGTACTTTCGGCACGGCGGGTAGCCCCGGACAACTTAAGGTCTTCCCAAAGCCCTTCGCCTGCACAGAATGGGAACATGGCCAGGTAGTTGCGCATCTGCATAAAGACCGGGCTATATAACGGCATCCCGTTCTTCTTGAACGTATTGAGCACCTGCTGCTCGCACAACAGCGCAGCATCATCATCGTCAGGGCAGAAGGTGGTGATGTTGTAGTAATAGCGCACTAGGCAGCTGGCATTGGTATTGAGGCGCTCGCGCAGCTTTCCCCACTCACTGGCCTCTTTGCCTACTCCTGGAAAGATTTTGCCGTAGGGAGAGTTTGCCTTTTTATCACGGTCAAAAAACTTACGGGTCGCCTCGTTTTGGGCCTGAACCTGATCTTCCGCCTCGAGGGTCATGGTCAGTACAAAGGGGCTTGCGACACTGAGATCCGGGCTTAACAGGTTGGAGATGTTGTCACCGCCTTGCCAGAGCATGAACAGATCGGGATTCTCCTCGAGCATGAAATTCATTATCCGGGCGCGTGACTTACCACCGTTGGGGGCACTTAGGGTCAACAGCAGGTGATCGGGATAGACTTGCAGATCGGTGGTGCGATCGATGACCTGAAAGTTGAGCTCATCATACGGATTGGCCGTCTTGTTGGCGGCGTAGAGCTGCTCGGGACGATGGTTGGCCATTTGACTGATGATGTTCACGAAGGCGGTCTGATCTATCTGCGTGGTGGCGATCTTGGCCGAGTCGAGGGAGGCGCGCACGACCTTTAGCAGGTGGCTCAATTCGGTGATGGCGCTCTTGTCGAGGGCCTTGGATTTGACGCAATAGGAGATATAGAGCCGAAAATCGCGCAGGGTCAGGGGGAGGTTGGTCGGGCTATTGAACTGGCCTCTGGCCGCGCAGTGGTAGAAGGCGCGGGTGATGCGGTTAAAGTGGTCGGCGCGCTTGCCCTGCCAGCTGAAATCGCTGATGCCATCATCAATCTGCTGGCCGATCACCTTGGTGGAGACCAGATGAAAGGAGATGGGTACTTGGCGGGGCAACTTGGATTTCACCAGGTCATCGAGTACCTGGACAATATGCTCATTGGCCCCGATGAGGGGCTGTGCCTCGAGCATAAAGCCGATGGAGCCCTTATTCACATAGAGACCGGAATCAGCATCGTAGTAGCGGTAGGGCAGGAGGCTCGACACTTGTGGGTAATGCAGGTCGCTCAACGCCTTGTTGGCGGCGTGAGCTCCGTCCTGTTTTTTGAGAGCTGACCGCAGGCGGTCAACGGTGGCGGTAATGAGATCCATGTCGTTCCCCCAGCGATTAACGACGCGCAGATGCGTCGAGGTGTGCGGTGTTGATGTGCAAGGTGATGGCGCAGTTGGCGGGCATCCCCTTCTGTCTGGTGTTCATCGGTTCCATCGTGTAGTCCTTAGTTGAGCTGTTGGGGCAGTTGCCAAGTGCCGGGGGTCAGGACGAATGACACGCGCCCCGGTTGGTGAAACACGTCGGCATCGTCAATCCAGGGGGCAATCCAGAGCGTGGCGATGGTGTCGGTCAAACGCAGCGGAGTTGCCTCGCCCAGGGTGTTGCAGCGCGGTGCTGTGCAAAGCACCTCGGTTTGCGAAGGGGCCACCCCCGGCTTTGCCGGCGTGAAGGTGGCGTGTTGACCCATCTTGGCGGCAGATGACGAGGCCGGAGCCACGAACCCTGATACCGGCGCGGGCGTAAGGGAGGACTGTGGTTTCACTGCAGTGGGTATCGAGAGTGGCGTGACAGATGGTGCCGGCAGCTCAACCAGCGCTGGCAACGCGCCGGCACCCGGCTTTCCCCGCGCCCCCTCGGTTTTATTGCGGGCCATATCGTTGGCCTGCTCCATGGTCATGCAGCGGTCACTGGTGGTGGCATTGCACTCAAATTCGCTTGCGGTGCCGGCGCAGCCAGCGAGTAGCAGGGCGGCGACCAGAGCGAACCAGGTGTGATTGTTCATGATGGTTTTCCTTGTTAATCCATAGGGGGGTGAACCAGGTCACCGACCTTCATCTCCTTGATGGAGGCGGTCACGGAAGGGTCGGCCAGTTTGTCTTCGGTGCTCGGCTTGGCGCGCTTGTCCGCTTTTTTCAGTCGGGCCTCCTCGATGGTTTCGAGCTGAAAGCCGTCCTGGAAAATGAGGGTCACCTCGTTGCCAGCACCAATCGGGATGATGGGGTGATACTGTTCGGCGCGCTTGATGTAGTAC
>NZ_CAWNYS010000331.1:0-4669 GCF_963878295.1 Aeromonas sp. HMWF014
CATCGAGGCTCCCTGTAGGCTCGTCGGCCAGGAGCCACTGGGGCTGGTGAATGAGGGCGCGGGCCAGGGCAACCCGCTGGCGCTGGCCGCCGGAGAGTTGCTCCGGCCAGGCGTGGCGCTTGTGGGCCATATCGAGCTGTTGCAGCAAGCGGTCAATCTTTGTCTCATCCTGTGGCAGGCCGTTGATGGCGAGCGGCAGACAGAGGTTCTCCTCCACGTTCAGGGTCGGCAGCAGGTTGAAATCCTGATAGACGATGCCAAAATGCCGACCGCGCTGGCGGGCCCTATCATCCGGGGACTGGTTGTCGAGCCGGGTCTCCCCCAGCCAGATCTCCCCCTCATCCGGGGGGATGAGTCCGGCGATCAGGTTGAGCAGGGTGGACTTGCCACAGCCACTCTGCCCCAGTAGCAGGGTGATTTCGCCTGCGGCCAGGGTGAGATCCAGATGATGGAACAGCGGCAGGCGTTCGCTGCCGTTATCGAAGCTCTTGCAGAGGTTGCGCAGGGTCAGCATGGGATAACCGCTTGATGGTCAATGGCTTTCATCATGCTATCTAGGCTATCACGCTTGAGAATGATCAACACGCCTCGCAACGGTTCAAGAGAGCCAGTTAGTGATCAAGCCTGCAAAAGAGGTGAGGATCCTCGCTGGATCCCGCTTGCCAGAGGTGGTTAGAATAGGAGCTTCCATGGGTCACAGGATGAGCAAGGATGTTACACAAGCAAGTCAGTTTTATCATCGATAGCAAGGGCAACAAGCAGGCTGCCGTCGTCCCCATCGAGATTTATAACGAGCTGATGACCCTGCAAAAGGCGCTCTCCGACAACACGCCGGGGGAGCGCGAGCTGTACCACTTCAACGGCAAGGGGGCCGAGGCTCACGGTTATCCGGTGGGCAAGCGGCAACATCCCGGCTTCATGGTGCTGGCGGGCTCCACCGCCAATGGCGAGGATGCCGCCTCCCTGCGTGACGCCGTGATCGAACTGCGTCAGGAGCTGCTGGGCAAGGGGATCCTTACCTTGCGCAGCGAAGGGGGCCTGGTGTTCACCGCCGATCAGCTGTTCAACAGCCCGAGTCTGGCCGCCAGTCTGGTGGCGGGCAACAACCGCAGCGGTCTGGATGCCTGGCAAAACAGCGCGGGTTACACGCTCAAGCAGTCGGGCTTTGGCAAGAAGTAATTTCCCGGCCAGCCAGCTGCACCGACGTGGCGCGTCCTTGCTGCGGGCGTGGACAGCACAACGGACATGAAAACGCCGCCCTCTTTGGCGCTCAAAGAGGGCGGCGTTGTGTTGTCAGGCGTTTATTTCTTGTCGGCCAGCAGCCAGTAGCTGATGGCCGAACCAAACCCGCAGCTGGCGATGGCGATGGCCATGGGCAGCGGCGATTCGGGCGGATTGAGGTTGACCAGAATACCCACCAGGGCACCTATGCCAAAGCGCAATGTACCAGCCAGTGCCGAGGCCGTGCCCGCCGACTGGGGGAAGTGGCCCATCAGGCCCGTCATGGCGTTAGCCCCCACCAGACTGATGTGACCGACAAACAGCACCACAGGGATGACGATGCCCCACAGGCCCCCGGTCTGGCTCCAGGCGTTGTAGATAAGCAGGGCACCGGCAACGGGCAGTACCAGCAGGCCGTATTGCAGCATGCGCTCGGCGCCGACTCCTTTCACCAGTCGGCTGTTGACGAAGGTGACCACCATCATCAGCAGTATGTTGAGGCCAAACAGCCAGCCGTAGTGCTCGGTCGGCACCTGGAAATACTCGATGTAGACGTAGGGTGAGGCGCTGATAAAGGCAAACATGCCGGCGCTCGACAGGGCGCCGCACAGCACATAGCCCATGGCACCGCGATGGGAGATCACACCCCAGTAGTTGCGCAGCACCTGCCCCAGCCTGAGCGGTTGCCTGTGTTCGGGCTTCAGGGTCTCTTGAATTTTCCACTGCATCACCACGCAGATGAGCAGGCTGATGCCCATCAGCAGCCAGAAGATCACCCGCCAGTCGCTATGGGCGCTGATGTAACCACCTATCACGGGGGCTATCAGGGGGGCCAGCGTCATCGTCAGGATGACGAACGACATGGCGCGGGAGAACGCCTCCTTCTCGAACAGGTCGCGCAGCAGGGCATTGACCACCACGGAATCCGCCGCGCCGCCCGCCGCTTGCAACATGCGCCAGGCCAGCAATTCGGGCAGGGAGTCCGCCATGGCGCAACCCACAGAGGCGATGGCAAACATCACCAGACCCACCAGGATCACCGGTTTGCGGCCATAGCTGTCGGCGAGCGGCCCGTAGAACAGCTGGCCAATGGCGAAGCCACCGAGGAAGGCACTGATGGTGAGCTGGGCGCCGTCGATGCTGGTGGCGAGATCCTTGGCGATGGCCGGAATAGCGGGCAGATACATGTCCACTGCCAGCGGCGTCAGACCCGCCAGCGCACCGAGCAGGATAAACAGAAAACGGGGAGAGAGGGGCGTTGTATTGCTCTGGGGCATAGGCTGTCCGGTGGTGAAACGTGGCTGCAATGGGCAAAGTGCGAGTTTATCAGGTTTGGTCGCGCCCGGCATGGCGTTCCTGCTCTCTCAAAAGGGGGAGGGTGGTGCCCTGCTCCCCGCTCTGTTAGCGCGAACTTCCTTTGTCAGCACGAGTAGCCAGAGCAGCCATGCCAGCAGCGAGATGCCGTAACCGAGTCGCTCCGGCCAGCGTGCGCTCAGGGTAAAGGTGAGCTGATGCTGCCCAGCAGGCACCCAGACCTGCACCAGCCCGTTGTGGGTACTGCTCACACTCAGCGGCATGCGCTGGTTGAGCATCGCCTCCCAGCCGGGATAGTCAAACTGGTGCAGGATCAGCTTGGCGGGGACGGGGGCATCCACGGTGAGTTCGATATGGCGTGGCCGCCAGCTCAGGATCTGCCACGAGACCCCCTTCTGCTCGGTGGTGATGGGGGGTTGAAACTCCTCTCTCCAGGCCAGCAGGGTGGGGGCAAACATGCCGCGCGGCACCTGCTGCGGCCGGTATTCGCGCGCACTGCGTTTGCTGTCGAACTCGGCATCGAGCAGGCTCTTTGACGGCGCCTGGGTGAGGGGCGACTCGCGCACATAGATCCCCTGTGACAACAGGGTGAGGGCAAGCAGGGCCCACCAGAGCCATTGCAACGGGCGATAAGCGGGGGCGCCCAGCGCCACCACGGCCACGGTGGCGATGGCCAGCAGCAGATTGAACCGCCAGGGAAACTGGACCAGCTGCAGCGGTACGAGCAGACGCCACAGGGGTTCGCTCAGGGGGAGCATCATCAGGAAACACAGGGTGCCGAACACGCCCCAGATCAGCAGCTCGGGGTGGCGTGGTTCACGGGCGGCAGCCCAGGCAACCAGCAGCAGGGCCAGAGTAAGGCAGGTCTGCCAGGCCAGATGGCCGCGAAAGCGCCAGTCCTCCTGACTCTCGGGCAAACGGTCGAGAAAGTTGCGCTGAAATTCGAACATGCCGGTGCGCATCTGCTCCATGGAGATCCCCCCCTGATCCAGCAGTGCAGGCAGCAGCAGCAGGCTGGCCATCGCCAGCCCCCAGAGCTGGCCGATCAGGGTGCCAGCCAGCGGGGCGCGCATTTTGCCGCGCCAGGCCAGCAGCAGACTGCGCACGGTGAGCAACCCCAGAATGAGCAGCAGGCTCGGCAGGTGGGAGAGGGCCTGCATGGCGACTGCCAGCGCGAGCAGCAGCAGGGCAAAGGGCGCGCGTCGGCAGAGGCGATCCTGGGCCAGCAGGGCCAGCGGTGCCCAGACGAAGGCCCAGCTTTCGGCCAGGGCAAAACGGGCATAGATATCGATCGCCAGATGATAGGGCAGTGCCATATAGAGCAGGCTGGCCGCCAGTGCCCTTGGCATGCTGGCAAAGGGGCGTAGCCAGAGATAGGCAAACAGGCCGGATAGCCAGAGTGCCACGCTGCTGCTCCAGAGCAGGGGTGTCATTGCCTCGTGGGCCAGTGGCGTCGGACCGGCGAAGAGGGCGCTCACATAGTAGGGAAGAGGGGGATAGAAGAAAAAGACCGGGCTGCCAAAGGCGCCATTCATCTCCATCAGCCAGCGCGGATAGAGCTCCCCTTGCCACAGCTGCACCGCGAAGAAGTGGCCAGAAAGCAGGTGATGGAACAGGTCATGGCCCTGGCTACCCCCGCGCAGCCAGAAGGGCAGCAACAAGAGGGCGCAGGTCCCGGTCAGCCAGAACACAACCCACCACCACTCTCTGGTTATACGCATAATGAGACTCGTTTGTTATGGATGCGCAGTGAGTGTAACCGAGTTGTTCCCCTGTCTTTGAATTGTTTGGGTGAGTTTTGCACCATTTCTATGTTGTTTGTTATTTGCGCCATTGCCTGTCACAGGCGAAGGGATGGCGAGCCAGAGGCCGGGCTCGGCGGCAAAGCGCGGGGCAAACCAGTGCTGATCCACCGCAGTGGGCATCTCGCTCGCGGCTATGGGGCGGCGACTGAGGCGACAGGCCCCTTGCTTGAGTGCAAGACGCGCATCCCCCTGGTACCAGCCATCGGTGACGGCCAAGGCCGTGGTCTCCCGCAGTAGTCGCACTCCCCACTGGGTCACCAGTGCCGGACAGGTTTTTTCTGCCAGCATGGCCGCCTGTGCCATGGCGGGCGGACGGGGCAGGGTGAAGG
>NZ_CAWNYS010000331.1:4679-5174 GCF_963878295.1 Aeromonas sp. HMWF014
GAGCAGCAGCAATCCGGCCACCGTTGCCAGCCCCTCGGTGCGGCGCGGCAGCCTGCCTGCCAGCAGAACTATGCCGAGCAGGGTGATGGGTGCCAGATGGCGGGGATTGTCGGGATTCTGGCCAAACAGGGTCCAGAGCAGCAGGGCAAGCCAGTAGAGCGTCCAGAGCGGCGAGAGGGTGGCAGCGTGGTCTTTTGATCTTGGCCAGAGCGGCAGCACCAGCAAGGCTCCGACAGCCAGGGGCCAAAGCGGAGTGAGCTGCTCGTTGAAGGTGTGCGCCCAGCTTAGCAGCCGATCGCCGTGGGCCGCCGCCGTGTTGCCCCACAGGGTAAAGTGGCCGTCGGTAAAGCGTCGCCCCTCGCTGAAATAGGCCCAGCCATCGGCCTGCCAGACAAAGAGCAGGCTTATCAGTCCTACCAAGGCGATGGGGAGGACGAACCTGAACCGTGTCCCCTTCTGATCCATCCCAAGCCAGAGCGGCAGCAGCGCCAGCAC
>NZ_CAWNYS010000332.1:0-1262 GCF_963878295.1 Aeromonas sp. HMWF014
CCTTCACCCTGCTGACTCTGCTCGGCATCTTCTGCCATCTCTATCTGCGTCTGCGTCAGGAGGCCCGGGATCGGCTGAGGCTCACCCGTGAACTGGCCCAGAGCGAAGAGCACTACCGGTTCGTGGCGGAGAACAGCGCAGACGTTATCTGGACCATGGATACCGCCACTCTGCGCCTTCGCTATGTCAGCCCGGCCATCCAGCCCCTGAGCGGCTATGAGGCGCGCGACATCCTCGGCCTGCCCCTCAAGCTGCTGATCCCGGAAACCTCCAGAAAACAGCTGCGCGATGAGCTCAGTGACTCCCTCGCCGCCTGGCAACGGGGCGACCACGAGCAGACCCGCTGCGTGATCCGCACCCAGGTGAGGCACAAGGAGGGACATCTGGTGGCAACCGAGACCATCACTACCTTGCACGGCAACGAGCAAGGCCAGCCCGATGCCATCCTGGGGGTCACCCGCGACATCACGGAACGCGCCGCCAGCGAGGAGATGATGCATCGCCTCGCCTTCTATGATCCGCTCACCAACCTGCCCAACCGTCGCCTGTTGCAACTGCGGCTGACAGAGGCCATGGCCGATGAGGGGAGAGAGCTGGCGCTGATGTTCATCGATCTGGATCACTTCAAACCGATCAATGACACCTTTGGTCATGAGACCGGGGATGTGCTGCTCAACATGGTGGCCGAACGCATGCGCCACTGCGTGCGAGAACAGGATCTGGTGGCCCGTCTCGGGGGAGATGAGTTCGTGATCCTGCTGCCCGATACCCGTGACGAGGCGCTGGCGGTGGCGGATCATCTGCACCAGAGCCTGCGTCTTCCGTTCCGGATGGATGAAGAGCAGGAGTTGCGGATCTCCAGCAGCATAGGAGTGGCGCTCTACCCGGAACATGGCACGGATCCCAAGACCCTGATGCACCATGCCGATCAGGCCATGTATCAGGCCAAGGGACGGGGCCGTGGCCGGGTCTGCCTGTTTACCGCCGGGCTGGATCCCGAACTGGGTTCACTGCTGTGGCAAAACAGCCACGAGTGTGGCCATCCCCGCATCGATGCCGAGCATCGCCAGCTCTTCGTGCTGACCAACCGGCTACTGGAGCGCATGAAAGACAACTGCGAGCACCCGGCACTCTATCTGGAAAGTCTGGAAGGGTTGTTTGAGATGGCGCGCCACCACTTCGCCTTCGAGGAGCAGGTGCTGGCCGAGCTGGACTATGCCGAGCTGGCCAGCCACCAGCAGGACCACCAGCGGCTGCTGCAC
>NZ_CAWNYS010000333.1:0-10214 GCF_963878295.1 Aeromonas sp. HMWF014
TCTCGGCACTCAGGCTCATGGTGACTTCGTGGATGCGCGGGTTGCGGTATTCACCGGTCAGGTAACGCACCGCCTCGCGCACTTCAACCCCGTTACCGGCGCTGGAGGCCAGCACCTGGTTCATGTCGGTCAGCAGGGCCGAGCTACGACAACCGGCACCGTTAGCCACCGCCACTATGCTCTTGGCCAGCTCTTCGGAGGCTTCGAAGGTCGGCATAAAGGCGCCTGAGCCCACTTTCACATCCATCACCAGCGCTTCCAGCCCGGAGGCGAGCTTCTTGGAGAGGATGGAGCCGGTGATCATGGCGATGGATTCGACGGTGGCGGTGATGTCACGTACTGCATAGATACGCTTGTCAGCGGGGGCGAGATCGCCGGTCTGGCCTATGATGGCGACACCGGCCTCTTTCACCACGTTCAGGAAACGATCGTTATCGACCGAGGTCTGGTAGCCGGGGATGGCATCCAGCTTGTCCAGAGTACCGCCGGTATGACCCAGACCACGACCGGAGATCATGGGCACGAAGCCACCGCAGGCGGCGACCATGGGGCCCAGCATCAGGGAAACCACATCCCCCACACCACCGGTGGAGTGCTTGTCAACAATCGGGCCGCCCAGGTTCAGGTGATCCCAGTTCAATACCATGCCGGAGTCACGCATGGCGCAGGTCAGGGCAACCCGCTCATCCATGCTCATGTCTTTGAAGTAAACCGCCATGGCGAGCGCCGCAATCTGGCCCTCGCCGATGGTGTTGTTGGTAATGCCCTGCACGAAGAATTGAATCTCTTGGGTACTGAGCGCTTCACCATTGCGCTTCTTTCGAATAATTTCTTGAGGCAAAAACATCCTTCATTCCCTCCGCCGTTGCTAGCGTCACATAAGCCGTTATCCCTGCCCGCGCACCATATGGCGTGGGCATAACAGGGCAAGCCACGCTCGCCCTCTCATCAACTTATTAGTAACCGCTGGTGTTGGCAGGCTTGTCGCCGTGCCCCAGCGTGGCCAGCAAGCTGGCGAGCAGGCTGGAGGCGCCGAAGCGGAAGGTACGGGCACAGACCCAATCTTTACCGAGGATCTCTTCGGCCATGGCCAGGTACTGATCGGCAACGGCTGCATCCTTCACACCACCAGCCGGCTTAAAGCCGACTTTCGGGTTCTTGGCCTTGATCACTTCCATCATGATGCGGGCCGCTTCCGGGGTTGCGTTGACGGGCACTTTGCCGGTGGAGGTTTTGATGAAATCGGCACCGGCATCGATACAAATTTCGGAAGCGCGACGGATCAGTGCTGCTTCTTTCAGTTCACCGGTCTCGATGATCACTTTCAACAGCACCTTGGTACCACAGGCTTCCTTACATGCTTTGACCAGATCAGAACCGATCTGTTCATTGCCCGCCATGAAGGCACGGTACGGGAACACAACGTCCACTTCATCGGCACCGTAAGCCACGGCGGCGCGGGTCTCGGCCACGGCGATCTCGATGTCGTCGTTGCCATGGGGGAAGTTGGTCACGGTGGCGATGCGCACGTCGGCGGCACCGAGCTCACGCAAGGTCTTGCGAGCGATAGGAATAAAACGGGGGTAGATGCAGACGGCAGCAGTCAGGCCAGCCGGTGACTTGGCCTTGCGGCACAGGTCGATGACCTTCTGATCGGTGTCATCATCGTTCAGAGTGGTCAGGTCCATCAGGTTCAGGGCGCGTTGGGCGGCCAGTTTCAGATCAGTCATTCTATTCTCCAAAGTCTCGATTTAATCCTGATTCCAGGGGCGAGCGCCTGCGTGTCGCAGCGCAACCAGCAAGACACGACTCCCAAGGATACGGGAATGGAATTACAGCGCGCCGCACAGGCAATGTGGCTGTAAATAAGGCAAGAGCCCTGTCACTTTCTTACAAAAGTGCGGACTTGGTTCCATGAAGACTTGAGAAAGGCCGACAACTGATGACCCGACTTCCCAATCAATTCCATTTGACCGCCAACACCCGATTTGATCGGATATTAGTCATTGCCAGCACCCTGCTGGCAATGCCTATTTCAGCCGAGATACCCCGTGTTTGCAAGCCGGATTTGCCAATTTCAGAGGTACCTCACATCTGGCAAATCCGTTACTGGAACGTGCGTTAAGAGAAGAAACGCGTGAGTATCCAGGAGTAAGCTATGCCCCCCAGATAGACTCCTACGATCCCCATCACCCCTGACAGGACGGGGGGGGCCGGGATCGGCAATTTGAGGAAAGAAAACAACAAGCCAACGATAAAGCCGGCCGCTATCGCCAGTAGCACTTCATGCATATAACCTCCGATTTGACTCAATTTTTATTATTAGTTTAGGAAGGAAAACGGTTGTCACCGCCCCAAACGCGAACGCCACAGCATTTCGCTGTGGCGTTCGTCTTTACCTGAATATCAGGCAAACATTACATGGCTGTCAGTGCCAGGAAGAAGCCTGCGATAGTGGCAGACATCAGGTTGGACAGTGACCCCGCCAATACGGCTTTCAGACCAAAGCGAGCAATGGTACCGCGACGATTCGGTGCCATTGAGCCCAGACCACCCAGCAGGATGGCAACAGAGGAGAGGTTGGCAAAACCGCACAGGGCGAAGGAGATGATGGCCTTGGTGTGGTCAGACATGGGCACGCCATTGATCAGCAGCTCATCCTTCAGATAGGGGGCAAAGTTCAGGTAAGCCACGAATTCGTTCACCACCAGCTTCTGGCCGATGAAGGAACCGGCAACCACGGCTTCGCTCCAGGGTACCCCGATCAGGAAGGCCAGCGGGGAGAACAACCAGCCCAGCAGCAGTTCCAGAGAAAGCTCAGGCATGCCGAACCAACCACCCACACCGGAGAAAATACCGTTGATCATGGCGATGAGGCCGATGAACGCCAGCAGCATGGCACCCACGTTCAGGGCCAGTTGCAGGCCGGCGGAGGCACCGGCGGCGGCGGCATCGATCACGTTGGCAGGCTTGTCTTCCAGATCGCCGTCGGCATTGCTTTCGTCATAGTTGGGAGTCTCGGTTTCCGGTACCAGCAACTTGGCGAACAGCAGACCACCCGGGGCAGCCATGAAGGAGGCAGCGATCAGGTATTCCATCTTGACGCCCATGGAGGCGTAACCAGCCAGCACGGAACCGGCAACGGAGGCCAGACCACCACACATGACGGCGAACAGCTCGGAGTCTGTCATCTTGGAGATGTAGGGACGAACCACCAGCGGCGCTTCAGTCTGACCGACGAAGATGTTGGCAGTGGCAGACAGGGACTCGGTACGGGAAGTGCCCAGTACTTTTTGCAGGGCACCGCCCAGCAGCTTGATCACCCACTGCATGATGCCCAGATAATAGAGAACCGCGATCAACGAGGAGAAGAAGATGATGACGGGCAGAACGCGGAAGGCAAAGATAAAGCCGCCGCCACCGAACACTTCAAACATCTTGTTGCTGACCAGGCCACCGAACAGGAAGTCGATGCCACTCTGGCCATAACCGATGACGCTGGAAACGGCATTGGATACACCGACCAGAATATCTCGGCCAACCGGGACGTACAGCACGAATGCACCCAGGCCAGCTTGAATTGCAAAGGCACCGCCTACGGTGCGAATTTTTATTGCTTTGCGATTACTGGAGAACAGCACCGCGATAAGGATGAGCGTTGCCATCCCCACCAGACCCATAATCAAATTCATTATTAACACTTCCTCTTTAGTAGCACCTTCCAGCTTGTTAACAGCTTGTATCTCAACGCCATCAATCAAGGGTGCGCATTATACTAATTACGGTGCGACAAAGTAGAATGCTGGTCACATTTTATGAGCATGAAATACGCTGGAGGTCGCCAAATTAGACCGCAAACGATTTTTAGTCCCCCCGTTTTTTATCATGATGCTATCAAGAGTTAATCAGGTGTTAATTTAAGTGTGCCTGAGCAGAAAAGTGTGCAAAGTGGATTCATGTAACACCGCGACAACATGGCTCAAGGGCTGTTGCCGCAATTCGGCCAAGAGTTGTGCAATCTTAGGCAAGTTGGCGGGGGTATTAGGGAGACCCTGCTGACCCTGTAACGGCATATCGGGCGCATCCGTCTCTAGCAACAGGGCCTCCAGCGGCATGTCGCGGATCGCCTCCCGGGTCTTGTTGGCCCGCTCATAGCTGATGACGCCACCTATTCCAAGCCTGAACCCAAGCTGCCAGAACGCCTGTCCCTGTTGCAGTGAACCGCTGAAGGCGTGAATAACGCCACCCCGGGCCGGTTTGAAACGCCTTAATATTTTTGCGACCGTATCGTTGGCCCGCACCGAGTGGACGATCAGCGGCAACTCATGATCCATGGCCAGCCTGATTTGTGCCTCAAACAACTCGACCTGCCCTTCCTGCGGCACATGGGATCGCAGATCCAGTCCACATTCGCCGACCGCCACCAATCCACGGGGTCTGGCAGCCAATAACGCTTGCAATCGCGTCAGTGCACCCTGGGTCTGGGTGCCCACATACCAGGGGTGAATGCCCAGCCCGTAAGTGATCTCCGGGTACTGCTCCGCCAGCACCATCACGCGAGTCCAGTTTTCCTCTCCCACTGCGGGGATGATATACTCGCCCACCCCCAACTGCCGACACTCTGCCAGCAACGCCGCCCTGTCTGGATCGAAGACGGGAAAATCGAGATGGCAATGGGTGTCGATCAGTTGCATGTCGTCCTCACCTGTTTGTCGTACTTGATGGCTCTACTCAATAATGAAACGCTCGAACCATGGCTTTACCCTGATAGAACTGGTGATGGTTATCATAGTGCTGGGGGTCCTGGCCGTAACGGCAATGCCCCGCTTTATCACTATCAAGGATGATGCCCTCAAGAGCACGGTTGCCGCCACTGCCAGCAGCGTCGCCAGCGCGGTGCAGCTGGCCCATGCTGGCTGGGCGGTCCAGACGCAGGATCAGGCACTCTACAATCTGGGCAGCATGGGTCAACGCAACCTCGACATCAACCGTTATGGCTGGCCCGCTGGCACGGATGAGGATCAGGGCCGCAAGGGGATCAATGAGCCTTACGTCCCAGGTCAGGAAGACTACATCTCGGTCAGCAACCAGGCAGACTGCCGCCTGCTGTTTCAGGGGCTGCTGGACAGCAGCTATACCGTCGCCTCGGTCGATCAGGATCCCGAGATCCAGCTCAGGGCCGACTACCTTTCCAGCGAGCAACCCGGCAACCATATAGATGAAGACGGCGAGCCTCACAGCAACTGCCGCTATACCCTGCGCGACTCCATCGCCCGCTTCCCGGCTTACCCGGATGGGTTGAGCTTCGACTACAACAGCATTAACGGGGCCGTGACACGCCATTTTGATTGAGTGACGAGGCGTCGGGCTCAGGCTCTTGCTGGTCATCTTCGTCATAACGCACCGGCGTGCAGCAACGCCGGTTCTCTGGGGTGAGTCCCCACTCCTGACACCATTCATCGTAGCGAGCCAACCAGCGTAGCAAGATACCTTTCATGTTCCCTTTCCTCTTTCCATCACGCCATCCGATACTCTGCCCCATTCCCTCTCGCCAACCCAGCGAGATCGGGCCAACGGCATCATGGCGCTCCGGACGGCAACAGCAGCCCCATGCTGATCTCGTCGACATAGCCCTCGTCCAGCCGATACGCCTGCCGCCGTAACCCCTCATCCATGAAACCGCACTTGCGGTAGAGTGAATGGGCCACTTCGTTATGCGCCATCACGCCCAGCTCCAGCCGGCTGACACCCAGCTCGCTGGCAGCCGTGATGAGTGTGCGCAGTAACCGCTCACCCCAACCCAGACCGCGCGCACCAGGACGCAACCCCATCACCACCAGTGCACAGTGGCGATTGCGATGCATATTCCCTCCCAGCAGGAGTGCAAAGCCCTGGACCTCACCGGCCAGACTCAGCAGCCACATCCGCTGATTGCGGCTGGCCTGCATGGCAGCCAGACGCTGGCGCTGCCCCTCGATGTCGGATGGTCTCTCCCCCGCTTCATACAGCATGAAGCGGGTCTCCCGATCCAGTTGCTGAAAGAAGTGATCCAGCGCTGCTGCATCCTCCACGCTGGCCAGACGAATCGTCATGCTTACCCTCCCTGTTTGGCTGCCGCGCCGGATCACGGGCATAAAAAAAGACTCCATTTGGAGTCGTTTTTTATCAGAGCCATCTGGCCAATGCAATGGATGGCGGCCTGCAACATCAGACCAGTGACTGCGTCCACGCAGCTGGATAGATCCACTGGCCGCGCCCAGTCCAGCCTTCTGTCAGCCCTTGGCTGGCAGGCTCAGACGGGCAACCGCCTCCACATGCATGGAGTGCGGGAACATGTCCACCGGCTGCACTTCGTCCAGCACGAAGCCCTGCTTGACCAACCAGGCGAGATCGCGGGCCAGGGTCTGCGGGTTGCAGGAAACATAGACCAGACGGCGCGGTGCCATGGCAACCAGCGTCTGCAGCACCGCCTTGTCACAACCCTTGCGGGGCGGATCCAGCACCACCACATCGGCGGTCACGCCCTGAGCGTGCAGCTCGGGCATCAGCTGCTCGGCCTTGCCCACGTGGAATTCGGTATGCTCGATGCCGTTGAGGGCGGCGTTGCGACGGGCATCGCTAATGGCGCTCTCCACCGACTCGATCCCCACCACCTTGGCAGCCTTGCCTGCCAGGAACAGGGAGATGGTGCCGATACCACAATAGATGTCGAATACCGTCTCGTTGCCGGTCAGCTCGGCATACTCGAGGGCGCTGGAGTAAAGCACATCGGTCTGGGTCGGGTTGTTCTGGAAGAAAGAGAGCGGCGAGATCTCGAACTCGAGTTCATGGATCTTGTCGCGGATCACCCCTTCTCCCAGCAGCACCCGGTTGCTCGCGCCCAGAATGCGGTTGGTACGTTCATCGTTGATGTTCTGTACCAGGGTGGTAATGGGCAGATCGCTCAGGGCCGCCAGCAACTCGACTTCGAACGGCAGCGCTTCACCCAGGGTCACCAGCACCACCATCAGCTCGCCACTCTTGAAGCCCTTGCGGGTCATCAGGTTGCGCACGCAGCCGGTGTGGTTCACTTCGTCATAGGCGGCAATGTCGTGCTCGCGCATCCAGTTGCGCACCCGGGCATTGAGCGCCACGTGTAGCGGGTCCTGCACGGCGCAATCGTCCGCCGTGATGAGATCGTGGGAGTGCTTGCGATAGAAGCCAATCTCGGCACCGGCCTCGCAGCCACGCACCGCATATTGCGCCTTGTTGCGATAGGCGAACGGACTCTCCATGCCGAGGATCGGGTTAACCTTGCTGTCACCCAGGCCGACCTGTTCCAGTGCGCTCTGCACCAGTGCCTGCTTGAGCTTGAGCTGGGCCGGGTAGGCCAGCGGGCGCACCTGACAGCCGCCGCACTCTGTGTTGGGGCAAAAATCGGCGACCCGATCGGCGGACGGCTGGAGCAGCTCGGTCACCTTGCCATGCAGATAGTTTGGCTTGACCTCGGTCAGCTCCACCAACGCCTGCTCACCGGGCAGCAGACCTTCGACAAACAGGGGGCGATCGAACAGGCGTCCCTTGCCATCCCCTTTGTCGGTCAGTTCCTGGATCTCGATCTGGTGTTGATGTCCCACTAACGGCATGAGCGGCTCCAAAGGCGTAGAAATAATGATGGGGAAAATGGGGCAAGCCCATTAAGGGTGGCAGAGTTTAGCGGAGATCCTGTCAAATTGCAGGCATAAAAGGTGGAGCAAGGCGCACTCCACTTTTGCAGACATAAAAAAACCGCCGGCATAACCGGCGGCGATCCTGTCAGCAAGTAACCCGACGCTGTTACAGGCTATAGGCTTTTTCACCGTGGGTGGTGACATCCAGCCCTTCGCGCTCTGCATCTTCCTTCACTCGCAGGCCGATGAGCAGATCCACCAGCTTGTAAGCCACGACCGAGACGGCGCCGGACCAGAGGATGGTGATCCCGACCCCGATGGCCTGGATCTTGACCTGGGCCAGGATGGAGTAGCCTTCCGCGACCTGGTTGGTGACATAGTCCCACACTCCGGTGCCGCCCAGATCCGGACTGGCAAAGACGCCGGTCAGCAGGGCACCGAGAATGCCGCATACCCCATGCACGCCAAACACATCCAGGCTATCATCGGCTCCCAGCAGGCGCTTGAGTCCATGAACCCCCCACAAACCGGCCACGCCGCTGATGAGGCCCATCATCAGGCCACCGCCAACCCCGACGAAACCGGCCGCCGGCGTGATCACCACCAGACCGGAGACGGCGCCGGAGGCTGCACCCAGCAGGGAGGGACGACCCTTCATCATCCACTCGGCCAAGGTCCAGGAGAGCGCAGCCGCCGCCGGTGCCACCCAGGTATTGATGAAAGCCAGTGCAGCTATGCCATTGGCTTCCAGCGCGGAACCGGCGTTGAAACCGAACCAACCGAACCAGAGCAGGGAGGCCCCTATCATGGTCATGGTGAGGCTGTGCGGTGTCATGGGATCACGTCCGTAACCCAGACGCTTGCCCACCAGATAAGCCCCCACCAGACCCGCCACGGCGGCGTTGATGTGCACCACAGTGCCGCCCGCAAAATCCAGTGCACCATGCTGGAACAGATACCCGGCCGTCGCTGTCGCGGTTGCGGCCGCCTCGGCCGTGGTATAGGCATCCGGACCCGCCCAATACCACACCATGTGGGCCAGTGGTATGTAGGCGAAGGTGAACCAGATTACCGAGAACAGCAGCACGGCGGCAAACTTGATACGTTCGGCGAAGGCGCCCACTATCAGACCGCAGGTGATGGCCGCAAAAGCCCCCTGGAACACCACGTAGATGAACTCGCTGATACCGACCCCCTTGCTGAAGGTCGCTGCAATGGAGTCTGGCGTAACCCCCTTGAGCAGCACCTTGCTAAAGGATCCGTAGACACTGTTGCCCTCGGTAAAAGCCAGCGAATAACCATAGAGGATCCACAGCACGCTGATGAGTGAGAACAAGGTGAACACCTGCATCAACACGCTCAGCATGTTCTTGCTGCGCACCAGGCCGCCATAGAACAGGGCCAGTCCCGGAATGGACATCAGGATCACCAGTGCCGCCGACAGCAGCATCCAGCTATTATCCCCCTTGTTGATGGTCACTCCGGCAGCGACTGGCACCGCAGCCAGCACGATGTCGGCCGACGCGGCCACCACCTCTTCAGCCCAACTGGGGGCGGCCAGCAAGGCGGCAAGCGCCAACAAACCTGTCATCACGAGTCTTTTGAGCATACAGCCATCTCCTTCCCTGTCGTCCCGGCACCTGTCCGGGCTCATTTCCTGATATGAACATCGAATCCGACAATCCCCACAAACTCACACTCAACACACACACTTGCCACAGCCCTGGTCATGCTTCCTTCATCGGGCAGCGTCATGGCGACATGATTGCTTTAAAGCATAAAACAGGCCAACTCACTAAATTGATTTAAATCAACACCTTAATGTCACACAGGCGGGCCAGCGCACCAAGTTGGAGCATAAGGCTCGCTAACCTGAGCAAGCGCGCACTTCTGCTGTGCAGCGCAACCAGCACGCACCGAAATAGAGCAGATCATAGGCCGGGATGACCGCTGAGCGGCGACTGACACACAGCCAAATGCGGCCCATCAAGCCTACACGCGATGAGGATTACCCAAGCAAAAGGGATACAGAAAAACAAAAGGCCGCCTGCAGGGCGGCCTTAAGCCATTGAAATATAAATAGTACCAGGGTCTCTATCGAAACGAGAAATGACAAAACTGATTTCAAAGGGAAACGTTAGATGTGGATTTTACTTACTACCCGCACCAGTGACGCTGGCTTCAGTACCTTCGCATCAGAGTGGGTATCTCCAGCCCCAAGGGGCCGCTACTCCCGGGGCGTTCTTACAGAGGAACCGAAGGTATTGAGTTTGTTTATCGCGCCCACATACGCCATCACGGCTCCAATCTGACCATTATATTTTGCAGGCTGGTAAAGCAACTCATTAGCCCAAAGCTGAGCATGAGACATTACAACGCGCATGTGGGGAGGAGCCCCATGAACAAGATGACATGCCTGGGTATGCTCGTTTGGTAACAGGTCGGTTCAGTGAGGAAAACGGCCTGTGTGCTGGCCGCTTTACCCTCGGAATTGTTCAGCAAGGCTTTGTGGCGGTTGTGTATCACATAGCCCTTTGTTTTGTGAGGCGTGGCATAGTGTCACCC